>JASFEL010000031.1:0-7502 GCA_050124855.1 Candidatus Thorarchaeota archaeon
AGGTGCTCCAACTGGATTCATTGTCAAGCTTCCATGTGGTACTGTCTATCATCCGGGTGACACAGGAATATTCTCTGATATGGAACTATTTGGTAAGATGTATGGGATAGATCTACTCATGATTCCCATCGGATCATACTACGTTTGTGGACCACAAGAGGCTGCATGGGCAACAAAGCTTGTCAAACCGAAAGTGGTCATTCCAATGCATTACAACACGTTTCCTGTAATTGAACAAGATCCAAGAGAATTCGAGGTCCTTGTAGGCAAGATGATTTCTGAAGTGAAAGTGGAAACAATGAATCCTGGAGATAGCCGCAGATTCAAGTTCTGAGTTTGATTGTGGAACTGATGAATCGAATCTTCCAGCTTATAAGATGAGCCGCTAAATTGAACTCGATAAGAGGTTCTTCTAGCTCTTAGACCAAGTAGGTGATTGTATTTGGATTCGAGGACATGTTCCAATTGTAGTGGGATAATGATATCCGGAAGTCTTGGAGCCCCAGGAGATATGGCAGTCCTATGGAAAGGACGAAAGACTGGCATTTTCAGCAGAGAATCTTCAAAGGTCTCTGCCTTTCGATGTCCAGAATGTGGGCTCATTCAGTTATGGTCTGAACCTGATTCTCCCTCCGGAGATTAGCTCTCGATAAGAAGGGGCCGATGCCTGTGCCCCATACCACTAACTCCCAGCATCACAGCATCAGAAATGCATCCGGCTCCGCTGAGTTGTCTCGTGCTGGGCATATTGGCATCGACCGACCTGTCAATGTACGAAGTCTGGGTGACCCACAGCTCATCTGAGGAAAGCTCCTCATCGTGTGAGTCCGTTATGACTCGTCCAAATGGTATTTGACAGGCATTGCTCAGGCTGTTACCCATCCCTTGCGCAACACCTCACAGGCAATGCCTCTGTGTGCCCTCGTGAATGGGCGATTTCTCCTGAACATATGGACCTCCAAGTCAAAGGTTATTAGCCTTGTCAATTGGCGCGATTCTCAAGGGCATATCACGACTCACACGAGATTGGAGGCTCTAACGACACCTTCAAATACGCATCAGTGCAGAAAAACTGTGTAAGGAGTCACCCAGAAAGAAATCGGGTGTGCTTTACGATCATCATATCATCATATCACAAGCCACGGCTTGACCTCTTGAAGAGAGGTGCCGTCGCGCGCGTCATAAGACGTTTATCAATCACAAGATTATCAGAATCATCTATTCATTGCACAAGAAGGGCATGACAAGAATGCCGACTCGGCGGGTCTATTCCTAGTTGAACATGAAGAGGTTGGAGATAGGTACGAGTACCATGATGGTGCGCGAAAGGAGGGCATCTCAGTATGAGGGGTAAAAGTACGAGGCAGTGTGAAATAGGAGATACCATCATTGGGAACAGATTTCGATTCAAGTACTGCAAAATACGTCATAAGAGCAAAGATTGACGTCGATGGTGTAGTAGACAAGCCAGATGTTGTGGGAGCAGTATTCGGACAGACAGAAGGTCTCTTAGGAGAGGACCTAGATCTGCGGGAGCTACAGCGAACAGGAAGAATTGGCAGGATCCAGATTGCCATTAAATCTCAAGGCGGACACAGTCGAGGCGAGATAGTCATTCCAGTCTCCCTAAACAAGACAGCCACGGCAATACTTGCTGCAGCATTGGAAACCGTGGATAGAGTAGGACCTTGTACTGCAAAGGTCACCCTAGAGAAAGTTGAGGACATCAGAGGCGCAAAACGACGAAAGGTCGTCAGCAGAGCAATTAGCATTCTGAAGGGATGGGAGGAGGAAATTGCACCTGGAGCCTTGGAGATTACTGGTGCGGTGACAAAAGGAAGGAAAGGAGCCATCGCAAAATTTGGCCCAGATAATCTACCGGCCGGTCCTGCACTTGCAAAGAGCAAGGAGATAATCATCGTCGAGGGAAGAGCAGACATCCTCAATCTCATGAAATGTGGAATCAACAACACAGTCGCAGTAGAAGGAACTCATATTCCAAAGAGCATCGCAGACCTCACGAAGAAACGGGGCACGAAAGTCATTGCCTTTCTCGATGGCGACAGAGGCGGAGACCTGATTCTGCGAGAGTTGATGCAAGTAGCTAAAGTAGACTACATAGCAAGAGCCCCAGAAGGGAAAGAAGTTGAGGAACTGACGCGGCGGGAAGTCTTGAAAGCTCTTCAGACACAGATTCCAGCAGACCAAGCATTAGCCTTGGTCAGCAGCAAAAAGCCTGCTGCAAAGAAGAAGCCACCAGTCAGAAAGATAAAGAGAGAGCCAAGAACCAGACGGGAGGACCGTCGACCAAGCAAGGATTATGACAGGTCAGGGTATCGTGAGCCAGGAAGAGGAAGGGCTCCACGCAGACCCGTGCCTGAGGTTGACGATGCATATCTCGCGAAGATAGACGAGATAAAAGAAACATTCAAGGCTGTAATCTTTGATGCAAAGAAGAAAGTTGTCGCGGAATGCGGTGTTGCGGACCTAGCAAAGACCCTTGAGAATATTGATGGTGCAGATGCCATTGTATTCGATGGTGTTGTGACCCAGCGTCTTGCTGATTTGGCTTCTACGAAGAAGATTAAGCTTCTTGTAGGAGCTGCTGTGGCAGACCTCGATAAACGCCCAAGCGGTCTGCAGATAGCCACATTTGAGGACCTGAAGTAATAGTAATACTCACTGTTATCATTTGCAGCTAGGACGGTATCAGGAGAGACTTGAGGCTCAACGAAGATATAGCCATACTTGAGAATATCAGCTCGACTGAGGAAGTTGTATCGCCAAGTGATCCTTTTGAGAGAATCATTGGTCAAGACCGAGCTGTAACACTCGTGCGTTCCGCAGTGAAACAACGGAGACACGTATTGCTCTGCGGGGTGCCTGGTGTTGGAAAATCGATGCTTGCAAAGGCAGCAGCGATGCTTCTTCCTGAGCCCAGGGAACAAATTTCTCTCAGACACGACTCCTCACATCCCAATCGTCCGGAGGTTGTTATTGAACAGATTGACAAGAATCAGAAGAAGCAAGATTCACCTACTGTACTGGATTCGGTCTATTTCAGCCCGGACAATGTACCTTTTGATGTTGCGGTGAAGATGGGATATCGCTGCTCAAGATGTGGAAGTCTTTCTCTGCCCAGTCAGAGTGTCTGTATGGAGTGTGAAACGATAAAACGATGCGACTGGACTGCAGGAGGAACAGACAACACATCTTTCTCTGGACTCTTTCGAACTCTAGAGCTGATTGGCGACCCTGCACTGACAACTGTTTCACGTCAGGAATCATTCAATGGAGAGTCCGTACTTGCAACATATGAGCGAACCCAGAATAATACCATCAGAGTCCAATATGTGCATGATTCATCTGATTCCCAAATCACCCGAGATGAATTCCCAGTTCATGTCTTGGTTTCACACACCTCCAAACGGTTCGTAAGAGCTAGTGGAGCTAGCCCGGTGGAGTTGCTTGGTGATGTTGAACATGACCCATATGGAACGGCTGAATCATTGGGAACTGCACCATATCTCAGAGTGGTTCCTGGAGCAATTCATGAGGCTCATGAGGGAATTCTCTACCTAGATGAGATTGCTGCGCTAGGCCCGTATCAAAAGCATCTACTCACAGCGATGCAAGATGGGACATTTCCAATTGCGGGCCGTAATCCCCATAGTTCTGGAGCTGCCGTCCGTGTGGATGATGTGCCCTGTGATTTCGTCCTGTTTGGAGCATGCAACATAGAGGACTTGCACAAAATACTGGCACCTCTCAGGTCTCGAATACGAGGCTATGGCTACGAGATTATGCTTGACTCATGGATGACAAAGACTCCGGAAACTATGAGAGATATCGTGAGGTTCATTTCTCAGACTGTTAGAGAAGATGGCAGAGTACCTCACCTAGACAAAGAGGCGATCTTTTCGGTCCTGAAGGTAGCAGAATCAATGGCTCAAAAGCTGGATGGAGCACGAAGTGCTTTGACCCTTAGACTTCGCGAGCTTGGAGGTCTGATACGAGTGGCGGGTGACTTGGCTGTTCAAGAAAGCTCAGAGGTTGTGAAAACAGCACATGTCAAAAGGGCTGAATCATTGGCTAAGGGCATAGACTTGAACAATCCTCGTGTAGTTGGGAAGGATGACAACATTTCTCAGAGCAACTACGGAGACTATTTCTTCTAAGACAGATGTTCGTTTGATGGTGTCATCTTGAAGGTTATAAAGCGCATTCTGAAAGAGGGAAAAATCGCCCTCAAGATAGAGACCCTTGATGATCTCTGGCATCTGTACAATCTAGTCAGTCCTGGTGATACCGTTCTGTCGAGAACGACCCGAAGGGTCAAAGTCGGTGCTGACGACGCCAGAAAGCAGGATAGCGTGCGTAAGCCTATGACCCTCGTTCTCAAGGTGGATGATGTTGCGTTTCATGCATTCTCGAATCGTGTGAGAATCAAGGGAGTGATACTAGAAGGACCAAGTGATCTTGTCAATCTGGGTTCATATCACACCTTCAATGTGGAACAAGGAAGTGCTCTGACGATAGTCAAAGATCACTGGCCACGATTTATGCTGGAACGTATAAAGGAAGCAGAAAAAGCAGGCCAGAGACCGGTATGTCTACTGGTAACAATTGAAGATGGTGTTGCTGAGCTATTTCTCGTTGCAGATTTTGGAATTCGAGAAGCAGTTCGTGTGCGAACAAGCATATCTAGAAAGCGTGGTAACCAGAAGGCGTATGACGCCACCATGCGCGACTTCTTTTCAAACGTTGGAGTTGCCATCCGTGCGCAACTCGAGCAGAATGAGATAGCAATCATAATAATTGCAGGACCGGGCTTCGTGAAAGACCACTTCAGTGAGTTTCTTCGAGGAATGAAGATCAAAGGACTTCCACCGGTCGCAGTTGAAAGCTTAAACTCCATAGGCTTTCCAGGTGCAAAAGAGATTCTCTTCAGAGGTGTGATTTCAAAAGCTATAGAGGGCCTGAAACTCGAGATTGAAACACAGCTCATTGAAGGACTAATAGAACACATAGCAAAGGGAGATGGTCTTGGAGCCTACGGTGATAAAGAGGTGAAAGCTGCAGTTGCCTACGGAGCAGTGGAACATCTCTTGATAACAGACAAGAGACTAAGGGAAGGTGACCATGACCAACGACGTTGGATGGATAATCTAATACGAAATACGGAAAAAACGCGTGGTCAGTTTCATATTGTTTCTACAGACCATCCTGCCGGTGACCAGCTCCAGAATCTTGGAGGTGTTGGTGCCATTTTGAGATTCAAGATTGACCAATCATAGAGGGTCGAAGAACGTCTGAAGCCGGTCCCATGATGGGTATTCGAATGCAATACCAATCTCTAAATCGTCACCGTTTTTGATGAATGACCTGAGATCTTGTGCAATTTCTGCAAGTATCCATCCAGCTATCTCAATCCTCCTTCTAGGCAAGTCGACATTCAAGAGATTTGACGGAACATCGAATTGTGATTCGAGAACATCCTTAATCTGAGTCAGCATATCATCGTCTAGTTCCTCTCCAAATGGAGCTCTAATCACACCAAGTATCAAGAGAGGGTCATCATCCGCTCGCTCTTCAAACTCTCTTGCCGTTCGCTCTAGACGGCGCTGGAGCCGATTTCGCATCTGTATAGCATCCTTGAAATGTGCTGAACAGTAGTGTACCGAAATTGATTCTAGCTCGCTTGCTGACCATGCAAGGAATTCTTCAGCTACTTCAGCACTCCCAGCAATAGATGCAGAGTCCATGTTTCTCAGTTTTAACCCAAGAGAACTGAGTGAAGCAAAATTGGTCTCGCTGCTTTCGAGTTCATTGATATTTAGGAATGAAACTCCAATCTCTTCGGCTCTCTTGGCAGTCTTCCTTAGTGATTCAATCTCACTAGGAATGGCTGGGACTTCAATCCCTACATTCATTCCGAGATCTACAGCTGTTTCCACTGCAGACCAGTTGTCAGTCATGGGATGGAATCTAATCTCATCTAGACCAGCCTCAAGCAGATTATTGATTGATTGTCTATCTGCATCAGATTGGGAGGTATAGAGATGAATGTGGAAATCGTCACCCTGAGAGTCCTTGAGAAGTGAAATGAATCCAAGAGTTCTTTCGAGTCGACAAAATGGGTCGCCTCCACTAAGACCGACTCCCTCAGCACCTATCGCATGCAACTCTTCGAGGATGTCGTTATCATTATGCACTGGCATTTCATCAGCAAACACGACATCATTTCCTGCTTTGTCCTGTGATAAGGGACAGTAGAAACAAGCACTATCACATAAGCCAGTGACAAAAAGGACCATCTTAGAACCTACAGCACACATCTTGCACCCGGTTGGCATCTTTCCCACAAGTAGTGAGTTACCCTTAGTCTTGTGAACCGGTCGCATTAATGTAGCACCTCTACGTTTCTCTTCGGCCTATTGTTCGTCGTATGGCAGGATCGCTATCCTTCAGACTCTTAGCTACGGTTTCAAAGCTCTCATCATCAGATAGTGGTCTTGTGAGGTATACCCCAGTCCTACCAACATTTTCACGTCTTTTCAGTACTCTCACACGTTCCTGGGCGATTGCAATACTTACTCCAATTCTCTTGGCAACTTCATGTTCATAACCAATGACGCCGCGCTCTATATGGCCAGTTTCTGTAGGTTCTATCAAAACTAGTCGTTTGTCAACGCCTGGTACACGAACTTCGTTGCGAATTTGATCGGGGTCTACTTGGCCGCCCCACCGATAGAACTCCTCTTCTCTTGGCATGAGCTTGAAGAGTGGAAAAGTCACAACCAAATCGTTGTCTAGATGGATATGACCCTTAATCACCGTCGAAGGGGTTGCTTGCACCAGTTCTCTATGGACTCCTCTTCCAAGACTTACTTCGATTCTATAGCTTGATACAGGATAGGGTACAATGACATCAATATCCGATGACTTGTGTATATCTCCACGGGCAATAGAACCATAGGCGAAGGACCTCATGCCTGCACCATCTAACTTTTGCATAATCTCCAGTGCTTTTTCTCGCAGCGACCTTAACAGACTCCAGTGAGCATCGTTGTAGAGAACCTCACGAGTTTCATGAAGGGTTTCAGGTCGTTTCGTCATTTTACTCAGCTCTTAGGTCCTCAAGCATTGAGCAAACTTTGCATATTCTTGATGAGGTTGGATCTCCACATGTCTCACAGGTCTTGAGGTTTGATGCGCTAGCATTCTGTTCAAAGACCTCAGCTATTGATTCTGAAGAACGCAAAATTGCCAGGAGGGTGCCTGGGCGTTTGTGCTCCATGCGATTAAGAAACTCCCGAATGTCGTTGCGATAGGCCTCTACAGCATATGGACAGGGCACATCATGATATGGAAGCGAGATATGATGAGTATACGCAACAATGTCTCTCTCGGATATCTCCTTGATGGGCTTGACCCTAGGAACGAGTCCACCTATCGGACTTGCTCTGGACCTGTATGTTCGGGCTATCCTGCGGCTGTCA
>JASFEL010000032.1:0-7486 GCA_050124855.1 Candidatus Thorarchaeota archaeon
TGTGTGAGCACTCACAAGGTCCACAACGATTGCTTTCTCTGTCCAAGCTGAAAGTCTTCGATACGATCTTGAACGTGAGGTGGACTACGCCGTGGGCGTGGACATGAGAATCGAAACCGACTCTCTCCCATTTATTTTCAGTGAAACACTTGAGGCCTATGATCAGGTTTCATCAGTCACTCCTGTTTATCGAGCCCTAGGAAGAGTTGGTTCTGACGAGCTGACCGTCACGGCCCTCAATGCTTCCAAGTATTCCTCGATCGGTCACTTCGATGAAACCAGTTTTCCAGATGGAGACGCTGAAGAGGTTCTCGCAGATCTAAATACTCTCGAAAATGGAATAATCATAAGCTCTCATCATGCCCAACGTTGGAACAAGACGATTGGTGATCTTGTGCGTATTGCAGTGAGCGGAATTGGGATTACTAGAGAGATATACTTCAACGTCACCGGGATTGTCTATTCTGCTCCTGGCTTTGGTTACTCATGGAGGGGTGATGTCCCCGCCTCCAAATTAGGGGCTGGATTCGGTTTTCAGTCGGGCTACGAAGGATTTGTACTCACAAATATCGATTTCGTGACAACAGAGCTTGGCAAGTCGGAAGCTGACCTCTTTATAGCTAGCCTAGGTGAAGAAGCTGATTCTGCTGCGTTTGCTGACTTTCTGATGAATGACAGCGGTGTAAATGTCTACACGCCAGAAGCTTTTGACCTCAAGACACATTCCTATGGCACTGCACTGTTCCTGAACACAATTGAAGGACTCTTCTCTATAGGATTTGTCATGGGTCTCGTTATGAGTCTGTTCTCTCTCTCGCTCTTCTTGGGTTCTGTTGTGCGAGAACGAAGGAAGGAATACGCAGTCCTTCGTGCGCTGGGAGGATCTAGACGGCAACTAGTGACCATGGTGTTTTCCGAGTTCTCGAGCGTTGTCTTGGCATCCCTAGCAGTCAGCTTGGTTCTGGGAACTATATTGGCCTATGTTAATGGCTTCTTTCTGTTCCAGATGAGTCCGTTCTCTAGGACGCTCTCTGCAACGATTACTGTCCCGATGAACTTCTTGTTCCTAGTTCTATTCATTGAAATTATAGCCATGATTATTGGGGCCTATTTCCCCGCTAGAGAAGCGGGAAGGACCGACCCTGCGATTGTATTGAGGAATCTGTGAGGTGATATGATTGAGTGACCAAGGAAAATTCATGAAGGGAAACATCTGGTGGGCTCCGTCATATGCAGTCACTTCGCTGAAGACCCATAAGACACGAAACATCGGGATTGCACTGATACTAGCCGTGAGCATTTCCATCCCTACAACGGTCTTCATATGGACTGGCACAGGGTCCATTCTGGCCGTTGAGGACTATTTTGACGAGAATGCCTACCAGATCAACATGTACGTAAAATCAGGTATAACAGACTATTCCAGCCTGCCTGAGGCACGTGATTTCGCCTTGGCAAGTGGTTTTGCCGAATACGCGCATGTCATACCCTCTTCGGTTTGTATTCTGCAGGGCAATTGGCCCGATTGGACCGAGTATAATATGGTTGAGCGAAATAACTATCTAATAGGAATCAAGGATGGAAGGGTAATCCTCGCAAACAACGAGATTCTCGATGCCCTCTCAAAGGAAGTCGAGTGGCAAGGGAAAATGAATCTTGAAGTTGGAGAGGTAGTTGTGTCACAGAACTATGTGGACACTGCTTATGATGTTCATGGTATTGAGATAACCCTGGGCAGCTTTATTGATATTGATCTGCTGCGATTTGCTGCCAAACAGAGTCCGAAGGATGACGACTGGACAACTCCAGATGAAGCAGGTCGGATGAGAATAAGTGGCCTCAAGGTCGTTGGCATCTACAGTATTGTAACAGTGTCTATGGTCGGCCAATCGTTTCCATCCATAATGCGCCAGAACTGGGACGCATTAGGCGGTGGCGAACCAGTGCTGGGCATAAGTGATGCAGTGATAATGCTGGATGAACAAGTAGACGAGAGAGTTCTCGATGACGTTTCTACTCAAGGCTACTTCTCGCCAGTGGGCTTCATCAGAGCATCCCGCGATGGCCTGGCTGCAGCTGGTGCGACGCAAGTTATCACTAATTTGGAAAACCTCAAGGTTCAGATTGAGGAGCGGTTTCCAAGCCTCCGTGTAACTGGCTTTGAAACTATTGAGGAGCTTGAAAGCCACATAGCGATATATCTCCGAAGTCAGGTGTTAATTGTTCTTGGACTGCCAGTCATCATCATGGGATTAATGCTTACAGTCTTCACTTCAGAAACGTCGATATCATATAGAAGAGGAGAGATTAGTTCTCTGAGAGCCAAGGGTGCTTCCTTCAACCAAATCTTCTCTGCTGTTATCTGGGAGTCCATAGCTATGGCAGTCCTAGGACTAGGCACCGGGTTCTTGATGGCCGTCTTAATGGCACCATTGATGGGCTCCTCAAATGGATTGCTCTCATTCGATGTATCTTTGTATGTGCTTTACTTCGACAACGCAGTGATTCCGCTGCAAGCTGTTGTTCTTGCAGTTGCCATTGCGATGTATCTGCCATCTGCATACCTTCTTCACGTATCCAGAAGAATTGATGTATCTGAAATAGGTCAGCCAACAACGAGAAATGAATATGAAGCCCCAGAGGAGACCAGTCCTTGGTTCTATTGGTCTGGTCTGGGTATTGTGCTAACAACTCTGGTGATTATGCCAGTAATCATTGCACCAACAGGCTCTACTGCTATGCTGGAAGTCCTTGTAGCCACTATTCTGCTCTTCTCAGCATCTTATTTGGGCTCAAGAGCGATGCGCTTGGCGACAGCTTATGTTTCTGGAAGAAGTCAACGACTTCTTGGTGAGAAGAGCCTCTATCTGAAGCAGAGTCTCAGTAGACGAAAGGGTCAGTTCATTCCGCTTATGATTGTCTTGACGATTACACTAACAACCACGACGATGGCACTGATTCAAACTCAGAGTCTTGAAACGACAATGAATCGTGAGCTAGAATACGCAATTGGTGCAGACATGAGAGTTGAGTCATACGGTTTAACTCCTGACTTCGTATCATCATTCCTCGGCTATTCTGGGGTCAATGATGTCGCCCCTGTCATTGAGACCACTGCTGCAGTAGATACAAGCTATTTCCTCCTCGAGGGGGTAGATGCATCCAGTTATCTTGCAGTTGGCTTTTTTACGCTTGATAGTTTTGTCAGCGGGACTCCTACACAGGTTCTCACTGCATTAGACTCTACACCCAACGGCATTGTAATTAGTGAACACTTCGCAACGCGCTGGGAGAAAGATGTCGGGCAAACCATAACAGTCAGTGTAGAAACAATTAACTCAACTACTACTCAAGAGTTCCAAATTGTTGGGATAATGAAAAGCGCACCGGGCTTCGGTTTGGCTTCCAGACATGGTTTTAGGGGTACACCTTTCGGATCCTATTTCGGATTCCAGATAGCTGCCACTGGCGGATTTAGCTTGGTCAACAGAGATTTCTTGTCATCGTTGACGTATATTGAGAATGCTCATTTGGTTCTTGTAGATATAACCGACTACGAAACGGTGACGCCTCTTGTCACCGATATTGAGTTGGAGAAGAACAACAATGTCTATACCCTGGAGAATACAGACATAACGCAGATTCCTAGACTGAGTCCATTTCTATCAGGTATTCAAGGGCTCACTATGATTTCCTATATCCTGTGTGCAGCTATGGGGCTCTTTGCTATAGTCCTGTTCCTCGGCTCAGCCGTTGGCGAGAGAGAGTCTGAATATGCAATATTCAGAGCACTTGGCGGAACCAGGAAGCAGGTCGTAGCGATGGTATTTGGAGAGTTCGCGGGAATTGTGCTGGCAGCAATTCTGATTAGCTTCCTGCTTGGCTTGGTCTTTGGACTCGTAATGACGTTATTGACATTTGGCATATATGCGATATTCCCAATTCTCCCAGAAATCTTAGCATTTCCTGTGACGGTCATGATACTAACTATAGCTCTTGAAACGATTGCAATGGTAGTGGCCTGCTATATGCCTGCTCGGAGAGCTGGAGCGATAGATCCTGCTAGTACATTAAGAAACCTATGAGGTGAATAATAATGGTAACAACAACACACGGAACCGCTGATGAACTTGACCTATTTGGCGACATGCCTGATGATGTTGTGGCAAGTCTTCACAGCTGCTACAAGATCTATAAGACGAATGAACTCGAGGTAGTCGCCCTTAGTGGCGTTTCTCTCCAGATTCTTGAAGGCAAGATTATGGCTGTGGTCGGTCCGAGCGGCTCAGGCAAGACGACGCTCATCAATGTCCTTGGAGGAATCACTAAGGCTACTGTTGGTAAGGTCTATTGGGCAAATCTGCATACTGACATCACAAAGCTCAGCGAACGAGTCCTTACTGAAGCCCGCCGAGCCTGGATGGGCTTTGTGTTCCAACTTGGAAATCTATTGCCTCATCTCAACGCATGGCAAAATGTAGAACTAGCAGCACGCATTGCAGGAGTGCCCCGCCGCGTTCGCAAGGACCGTGTCGACCGACTGATCAAGATAGTGGGCCTCGAAGAACGTAGAAGAAACAAGGCTACGACTCTAAGTGGTGGAGAGAGGTCTCGTGTGGCAATCGCCAGCGCTCTAGTCAATCTGATTGATACAGAAGGAAAAGGGCTTGTTCTTTGCGACGAACCAACTGGAGACCTAGACCCTGAAACCGGTGAGAGGATTCTCGACCTGTTCCAAGAGCTAAATGAGACTCTTGGTACCTCATTCTTCATAGTCACTCACAGTCAGCAAGTCGCATCAAAGGCGGATGTCACTGTCGAGATTCGCGATGGAGTCATTTCAGGTTTCCATCAGACAGGAATTGACCTTGACATGCTAGACGATACGAGAATCGTGAGGCTTGATGATAAGCATAGACTTCCCATGCCAATGGAGCTCCTCGAGTTGGCTGGCAATCCAAAGGAGTTCAGAATCAGCTATAATGATAACAGGTTCACTCTTGAACCTCAGCTGGGAGAAATCGTTGACCGTATGCGTGTAAGGAGAGTTCGCAACTGTCGAGTATGCGGCACAGAGATTCCTGGTGGAAAGTTCATCTGTCCTAACTGCGGCTCACAAGTTTCAACATAAAAGGTCTAGTACGGATTAGGCTCTGGTGAGTCCTTTCTCTTAAAGAGAGCTACCAACTCCTCTATACAGCGCCAGTTGCCCATAGCCTTTCCGATCTCAAAGCGTAATCCTTGATGCACTTTGATCCGTTTCGGTTCTAGACCCTTCTCAATATACTTGCAGATCTCTATACCTTCATCATCAAAGTCAGTCAGGATGAGCACTTGACCATCAGGACCTGTAAGGGCTGCAATCTCATCAAGGAGTTCAGGCCTGGGCAATCGCTGCTGAGTCTTGAGTATTGCGGCGCGCATCCCAAGACTACGGAGGATGTGCTCATCTCGCTTTCCCTCCACCACAACAAGAAGCCCCTCGTAGTTATCCAGCTTTTGAATGAGCTTTATCAGTGACTTCTCGTTTTCGCGTAGTCCTCGAGAGCTCTCTCTTGCTTTATCTCTCACTCTGTATATTGTTTCAACCTTATCTCTGAGTGTTTTATTTTCGTCTTCGCCCACAATCAATCCTCACAAGGGTCATGGCTCAATAGCTACTTTCATACTCTCCCCCTTACTCATCATCAAGATGGCTTCATTTATTCTCTTGAGAGGCATAGTGTGAGTGATAAGAATGTCAGGATCAATATCTCCAGCGATTATGAGCTTTAGAGCCTGCTCTACATGTCTGGGCGTGAGATGAAAGACCCCTTTGATAGTGAGCTGTCCGTAGTGAAAGCGTACTGTATCGATCTCAAACTTAGTTCCCGAGGCGGCCCCTCCAAATAGCACGGTCATTCCTGCATCACGAGTCATGTCCACTGCTTGCTCCCAAGTCGCTGGGAGTCCCACAGCCTCAATCACGACATCAGCACCATGTCCGTCAGTTTCGGATCTCACGCGCTCAATTGGGTCCTCTTTGGATGGGTCAATGATGACATCAGCACCAGCGCGTTTAGCCATATCACGTCTGAGCTCGGCTAGGTCTGATATAATGACATTGGATGCACCACTCTTCTTCGCTAACATGATCATCATTTGGCCAATTGGTCCAGCGCCAATGATGGCCATAGTATCTCCAAGCTGGATGTTTGCCTCTTCTATTCCGTGAACAACACACGCCAGAGGTTCAGTCAAAGCCGCATTGCGAAATGAGAGCGAGTCTGGAATGTGATGTGTGTTCCATCTGACCACCCGTTCTGGAACCCTTATGTACTCCGCAAAGGCACCGTTAACGAAGGTGTTTCTCAGCTCAGGACATAGATTGAAGCTGCTGCGTTTGCAGAAGAAGCAGGTTCCGCAAGGTGCTGAATTAGTAGCCACGACACGATCTCCCACTTTGAAACTCTCGACACTCTTTCCAACAGATTCGACGATACCTGCATATTCGTGGCCGAAAAGAGCTGGTGTATGCCTCAGAAGGATTGGATGGCCCCTCTTGTAGGTCTTGACATCAGTTCCACAGGTTAGTGCATTCCCCACCTTTACCAGGATTTCACCAGGATCAATCTCTGGGACATCAGTTTCTTCATACCGGACGTCTCCAGGTCCATAAAACATCGCAGCATTCATTCTACTGGGCATGAGGTCAGACTCCACGTCGTCAATGATTGGCCTGTTTAAATGACTTACTGACTGACAATTCAGAGCCCAACCGCAATCCTTAATCAGAGCATGATGTCGACACCCATTGAGTGCTTCAAATGAAGATACGATCAAGATACCCTGAAACTGTGGAGTATACCGCTAGTAGCTCATGGGATGGGCAAACCGGCTGTACAGCATATATGACAGCAAACCGCAAGGTCGTCATTGATACTCCGCTCACCTATGGAGGCCGAGGAGAGGGAATCTGTCCAGACGAGCTCTTCGTGTCCGCAGTTTTGGGTTGTTTCAACAACACACTCCTTGATTTTCAGCGCCGATTTGAGATGGAGCTTGTCTCTCTAGACTTGAATGGAAAGGCCACTGCTAAATTCGATGGAGGAGGCTACAAGATAGTCGGTCTCTCGGTTTGGGGAGAGATAGTTGTTGGTGAGGACGAGTTGGAAACTGGTGAGAGATGTCTTCAGCTCATGAAAGAATTCTGTCATTTGACCCGAACAATAAGTGCGTGTATCCCGATTGAGTATGATGTTACAGTCCGTGAGGGATAAGTGAAAGCCGTCTAGCTTAGGAGTCTTCTAATCCGGTCCATGTACTCATTGATATTCTCCCATTGGCCGCCTTGAAAATATACGCTCTGACAGTCTTCACAAAGCCAGAATATATCATAGTGATTGTAGGTCTGTTCGTGGACAAGGTGTTTGATTTTTTCTTTCTTGGTTTCATCAAGCTCTTCTAGAAGCCCATTGCACTTTGAACAACGCGAATTACTGGGATT
>JASFEL010000033.1:0-7406 GCA_050124855.1 Candidatus Thorarchaeota archaeon
ACGAGTACCTCGCTTGATCTTCTTTATAGCTTGGTTTCCTGACAGTATCTTGTCCTTGTACTTGTCAGTCCATTCCTCGCTGGCCATCCATCTCTCCTCTAGATTGCTAGATTCAAGGTCTTACGGACCATATAGAGATTTCCAACAGACTAACGGGATTAGAGTTTGAGTTTGAAAGTGTACTCATCATCCTGAATGTTCAGATGGCTCTCAACTATCTTGCCTGTTTTATGCAGGAATCTAATCGTAGGCTGATTTCTCGGGTGTACGAACGCAATAAAAGTCTCAACGCCCTTACTCTTGGCAATCCGCATCAGATGAGACAATATGAAAGTTCCAATCCCCAATCCCTGATACTCATCCCGAACAAGAAGGGCAAACTCAGCCTCGTTTGTACTCCTATTGAGCAGATATCTTCCTGCACCTATAATTACCTCAGACTTCCCCTCGCCTCCCGGACCAATAACTGCTACAATCGAAACGTCCCGGTCGGCATCTACATCATAGAAGTCTTGCAGGGTGCGTCTCGGCAGGCTCTTCAAGGGAGTCAGGAATCTGAAGTATATACTCTCCTCCGAGAGACCATAAAAGAGGTCCTTTATACGATCTGAATCGTCTGGCCGCGCGAGTCTGAATTGTACTGTGATGGGCCCCTCCACACCCTTGAATGTTTCCTGTGATTCATATTCTGTCGAGAAGTATGTTCCCTTGACTTGGAAGGGCACCTGATCCTCGAAAACATAGTGCATCTTCTTTGCAGCCTCAAGCAGCTCGTTCCTGAAGTCGGGATGTGCAACTGCAATCAGTGATAGAACTCGTTCTCTGATGGTCTTCCCATGGAGAATGGCTAGACCGAACTCAGTTATCACTACGTCTACGTCCCCCCTAGTCGTGACTACTCCCGCCCCCTCACTCAACCGGGGAACAATCCGTGACACCTTTCCGTCCATTGCAGTTGACAGCATACAGATAATGGCTTTTCCACCAGGCGACCTCGATGCCCCACGGATGAAGTCCACTTGTCCGCCAATCCCGCTGTAGAATTTGTGCCCAATAGAGTCTGCGCAAACCTGCCCTGTTAAATCAATCTCAAGAGCTGAGTTGATTGCTATCATCTTCTTGTTCTGCCCTATGATGTACGGGTCATTCACGTAGGCTGTATCATGGAAGTGAAACATCGGGTTGTTGTCAATATATTCGTAGAGCCTCTTTGTCCCCATGGCGAAACTTGCAATAACCTTACCCTTGTGAATGCTCTTCTTTTTGTTTGTGACGACGCCGGTTTCTATGAGAGGAATCAGACTGTCGCTGAACATCTCAGTATGGATTCCAAGGTTTCTGACGCCGGTTTCTTGCAGATTGTTGCAGACAGCTTGCGGCAGCGCACCTATTCCTAGCTCTAGGGTTGACTCATTCTCGATGAGTCGTGCTACATAGGATCCAATCAGGTCTATAGTATCATCCCCCTCGTGCGCCTCGAACTCTCTCAGAGGCTCATTGAATGGCACTAGAAAATCGATATCTCTGATGTCAATGAACGAGTCACCATGAGTCACAGGCATCCTATCATTAACCTGAGCTATAACCAAATCGGCACTCTCTGCAGCAGACTTAGTGATGTCAACAGAGATGCCCAAGGAGCTGAACCCATGCTCATCAGGCGGGCTGATCTGTATCATCGCTACATCAAGCGGCATTTTCTTGGTTCGGAAGAGTCGTGGGATGTCTGAGAGCATTATTGGTGAGTAGTCGGCTCGTCCCTCCGAAACCGCTTCACGGATATTCTCTGAAACAAAGAATGTGTTATGCCTGAATTGTGTCTGAAACTTAGGGTCTGCAGAGGGTGTGTCACCGAGAGTCAGCAGATGGACTATCTCATTGTCTGACATCTGGCCAGCGTTGTTTGCTAGTTCCTGTACTAGATGATACGGCACGCCACACCCAGTTCCCAAAAAGATACGAGTTCCTCTTTTGATCTTCTTGATGGAATCCTTGGCAGTAAGTATTTTCTTCTTGTACTTCTCGTTCCATTCGATTCCAGACATTACAATCCCTCTCTTCAACGAGTCGAAGCCCTTCTTGATTACATATAGGCGTTTGCAAATAACATGCTCGGCAGCCTGTTGTCATGTAAGAAACCTTATCAGTTAGGAGCATTGCGCGACGGAGCAAGACTCGACAATCATTCGGGTGAATTATCTCATGTCTGAAGAAAAGGTTGGAAACCGGAATCTAGTGATTCTTGGTGCAATCATAGTACAATTGTGTCTAGGTTCAATCTATGCCTGGTCTTTCTTCCAAACAGCCCTTAGAGGCGGTGCATATACATGGTCTGCGTTCTTTACTCAGCTACCATTTGCAGCCGGCCTTGCCTCTTTTGCGCTATTCATGATATTTGCGGGAAGATGGCAGGATAGGATTGGTCCACGAAAGGTCGCCACTGTTGGCGGTGTGCTTCTAGGTGCTGGCTATATTCTGGCCTTCATGGTTGATATAGTAGCAGCTGGTAATGAGCTGATTGGAACTATCTGGCTCATTATCACTTATGGAATCATTGGTGGCGCTGGAATTGGTTTTGCCTATGTATGCCCAATTGCAGCACTTGTAAAGTGGTTCCCTGACAAGAAGGGCACAATCACTGGTATTGCGGTTGCTGGCTTCGGAGGCGGCGCGCTTGTCTTTGGTTATGTTGAAGAATTCTTGCTTGGCATGTTCAATGTGCCCACAACTCTACAGGTAGGAACACCATTCCTAATCCTTGGCGTTACCTATCTGGTTCTAGTGGTTCTTGGTGCGCAGGTCCTTACAAACCCTCCAGAAGGCTGGCTTCCTGCAGGTTACACTCCACCGGCAACCACAGCAGATGGCAAGGGTCTAGACATCATGCCAGGTGAGATGATTAAAACAGCGAGCTTCTGGTTACTATGGTTAATGTTTGTCTTTGCAGCCACTGCAGGTCTCATGACACTTGGTAATGTGAAGAGTGCAGCAATAGAAGTCGATCCAGTGGGCGGTGCGGCATTCGCTGCAGTCATTGTTGGAGTCATGAGCCTACTGAATGCAGCTGGAAGAATTGTTTGGGGTGCGCTTTCTGACAGACTTGGGCGAGCGAACACCATGATCACAATGTTTGTTGTCCTAGCCGTAGGCATGTTCACATTCGCATATATCACCACCTTGGCGGTTGATTGGGTTGCGGTAATGCTCATAGCATCCCTTGTGGGCTTCTGCTTTGGTGGTAACTTCGCACTGTTCCCATCAGCGACTGCTGACTTCTGGGGTTCCAAGAACGTCGGAAAGAACTATGGTGTGATGTTCACTGCCTATGGTATTGCAGGAATAACTGGCGCATTTGTTGCGGGTCCAATCGTTGACGCAACTGGGTCATACTTCATGGCCTTTGTAGTCACTGGTGTACTTGCAATCATTGCCGTGGTCTTCACCCTTGTTCTGAAGTTCATGCGTAAGCCTTCGCAATAACACAAACAATATGAATTGAGGTCAGGGACACTCGTCTTTGACCTCACTCAGTTTCTTTCTCTTGCACGACTTCACGCATTATTTCCGTGATTCGACATTCTGTCAATAACTTGCCAAATTTGCCACTATTGGCAAATCTTCATAAGGGTGTGACTAAGCGCGGACGACCAAAGCAACACTGCTTATGGTGATTATTCCATGGCTGAAGAGAAGAAGATTACAGTCACGAGCCAAGAAGAGCGGAGATTCGCGCCTCCAAAGAGTTTCGTCGAGAAGGCCTATATCAAGAGCCACGATGAGAGGATGAAGCTCTGGAAGGAGTCTATCAAGAATCCCAACGAGTTCTGGCTCAAGATCGCTAAGGATATGATTTACTGGAAGAAAGAGCCAACCAAGGGGTTCGAGTGGACAAACGTCGACGACATTCGATTCCAGTGGTTTGCAGATGGCATAACGAACATGGCATACAACTGTCTGGACAAGCATGTAGCTGCACAGAATGGTGATCAAATGGCACTCATCTGGCAGGGCGACCCTCTAGATGAGTCCAAGACCTACACTTACAACGAGCTTCTGAGCGAGGTCAACAAGGCGTCAAATGTTCTGAAGAACCTTGGTGTGAAGAAGGGTGACACAGTCACTATCTACATGCCAATGATTCCAGAGCTGGCCATCATCATGTTGGCCTGTGCCAGAATTGGCGCTGTTCACAGCATTGTCTTCGGTGGTTTCACTGCTGACTCACTAAAGGACAGGATCGAGGACTGTCAGAGCAAGCTCCTCATCACTGCTGATGCTTACTACAGAAACGGTAAGATTGTCCCTCAGAAGAAGAACGCTGACAAGGCTCTTGAGGACATCTCAATTGTCGAGAAAGTGCTCGTTGTCCAGCGAATGGGTGTTGAAGATACTCCCTGGGATGACTCCAGAGATGTCTGGTACCACGAGGAGTACGCAAAGGTCAACGACAAGTGTGAGCCCGAATGGCTAAACGCTGAGGACCCATTGTTCATCCTCTACACTTCCGGTTCAACTGGTAAGCCAAAGGGTGTTCTCCACACTGTTGGTGGATACATGACCTACACGACGTACACATTCAAGACTATCTTCGACTGGCATCCCGGCGATGTCTACTGGTGCACCGCAGACATCGGTTGGATCACTGGGCATTCATACATCGTTTATGGTCCTCTGTCCGCAGGTTCCACAACAATGATGTTTGAAGGTACGCCAACTTATCCAGAGAATGATCGTTTCTGGCTAGAGGTTGAGCGCTGGAAGGTCAACCAGTTCTACACCGCCCCCACTGCCATCAGGGCCCTGATGAGATTTGGTGAGGAGCCAGTGAAGAAGCACGACCTGAGTTCACTCAATTTGCTGGGTACTGTCGGTGAGCCCATTAACCCTGAGGCTTGGATGTGGTACCACGAGCAGATTGGTAAGGAGAACTGTCCGATTGTCGATACTTATTGGCAGACTGAGACCGGCGGTGTGATTTTCACTCCCCTGCCCGGTGCTACAGCTACTATCCCCGGCAGCACTACTCATCCATTCTTCGGCGTAAAACCCGTTATCGTTGACGAGGGTGGACAGCCAGTGGATGCTAACGAGGGTGGATACATCTGCATCCGTGAGCCATGGCCTGGCCTGATGAGGACCGTCTACGGAGACCATGAGAGGTTCAAAAACACCTACTGGGTACAGTATAAGGACCCAGACACTGGTCGTCCAATGTACATGACAGGCGACGGTGGCCGTTTCAACGAGGATGGCTACTACTTTGTCATGGGTCGAATCGATGACGTGCTCAAGGTATCAGGTCATAGACTTGGAACTGCTGAGATCGAGAGCGCTCTCGTCAAACATCCCGCCGTCGCAGAGTGTGCTGTAGTCGGCTTCCCGCATGAAATCAAAGGGGAATCAATCTATGTCTTCGCTACCCTGAAGGTGGGTGTTGAGAAGACCGACGAGTTGAGGCTCGAGCTCAGGAACCACGTACGTTCGGATATCGGTCCAATCGCTACTCCTGAGAAAATCCAGTTTGCTGATGCGTTGCCAAAGACCCGTTCCGGCAAGATCATGCGCAGGATTCTCAAGAGGATTGCTGCAGGTAGGATTGACGACATCGGTGACACCACCACACTGGCAGACCCGACCGTCGTTGAAACTCTGATTAAGGAACGACTATAGAACCAATAGTTCTGAGAGTGGGCCTCGGCCCCTCTCATTCTCCTTATTTTGAATATTGCTTCAACAGGATCTAAAAAGTAAGATAGGAGTCAGCTCATGCTGACTCTCACTACAAAATGGACGACTATGCTTTCAGTTTCAAGTCATTCCCGCAACAACTGAATGAGCAGTTACAGCTACCCTCGTCGCCACAACACTGCGTGCACTCAGACATGATTTGAATCTCTAAACCACAATCACCACAATAGTAGATTTGTCCCTTTTTCATATCATGACAATGAAGTCCCATGAAAGATACCTCGTGCGCCTCCATTCCACTGTAACATATTATTCTTGCCTCTGATTCGATGAACGACCATAATTCAGTTTAAGAGAGTGACGCAAAAACCTCTCAATTCTTCTTATTCCAAATTTATCTAACAGCAGAACTAGATTTTTGCCAGAACTTGGAAGTTATATAGTATAAACACCATAAGATTGGTGATAACTATTGTTAACTAATGAAGAAGAATGCGGTCCAATGGGCCTCAACGAAGAATGCAGTTTTCTTGACAGAATTCGAATCCAACTGAAGGTTGCTCACGGAGCTGAAATCGCTCGGCGATATCTTGCAATGAATGCTTTTGATGGGGTCCTTCCAGTAATAGGCATCCTCATGGGTGCGGTGATAGCTCTTGCCTACCAGAACCCTGCATTTGTCTATCAAACGACCCTACTTGCCATTCTTGGAACAAGCTTTGCCATGTTTGTTTCCGGCATTACATCATCGTATCTCACTGAAACAGCTGAGCGAGAGCGTGAGATTAAGGAACTCGAGCATTCAATGCTAACGAATCTTAGGGATAGCGGTCTCTCCAGAGCTGCAAAGACGACCACAATCGTAGTTTCATTGATCAACGGACTGTCCCCATCAATGGCTGCTCTAGTGACAGCTGTTCCTCTATTCCTACCCTTCTTCACCACTTTGTCGATAGAGGTTTCTTTCTATCTCGCGATCTCAGTCGGACTGGTTGTTCTGTTCTCCCTTGGAGTGTTTCTTGGGAGAGTATCAAAGACTAATGTTGCAATCTATGGAATCAAGACACTTGCGGCAGGAGTACTTGTCATTCTCATGATGTGGATTGTATCCAGCATTCAGGTCTTCTAGAATCCATCATCCTATGAAATAGACCTGTGCTGTAGCGAAGATGGCTGCAATGAGAATGACAATACCAATTGTGAAACGAAGTTTCCGCTCTGAGATGTTCTGAACCCTGGTGACCGCCAGATAGCTGCTTATTGCTCCAATCAAGACGTACAATACAACAATTGGCAGAGTCGACACACTGAACTGAAGAAGAATGAGGAATGCAATCACAGTCATTGAGAGCATGACCACCGTTGCCACCATTGCAGTCCCCACAGCTCTAAGCGTAGGATATCCTAGGATGAACATAAGAACAAGTACAATGTTCATCGCACCTCCTATGGCAATAAGGCCTGTGAGAAATCCCTGAAAGATACAGAATCCATAGGCAATGGTGTCTTTTTGTCTGGCAGACAGCTGTCTTTGGCTGGGTCCTTTCTCTCGTATACCAGTGGACTCTTCCATTCTAATGGCCTGTATGATAAACAATCCGCCAAAGAACAGAGTTACAATAGATGACCCTCCCTCGAAGAGGTTTGAATACTGATCAAGGAGTTGGAAAGCGAGAACTGCTGTGATTATTGCTATGACCCCTGCAACGCCTCCCAAC
>JASFEL010000034.1:0-7361 GCA_050124855.1 Candidatus Thorarchaeota archaeon
GATTTAACTTTTATTTTAACTTCTTAGATTACGTTCAACACACCCCTACCCAACAGTCATCGTAGTCATAAGTATAATTACACTCCCAGACCAGATAGGTATGGGTTACCCGTGTGCAATTCTCCAGCATAAAAGACAGGTTGATATATACCAACTGTTCTGTGAAGTTGGGTGGGTCATTCGGGTCGTATAGAACCTTCTCTCCAGTCAGAAGGGTTGCCTTGCATTTGCCCTCAAGGATAGCCGACTGGAACACAAACCATATGAGAACAGCAAAGAATAACAGTGTTATACCGATACTAAGCCACTCTATCTTGGTCTTAGACCAACCCTTCTCCTTTAATTTCTCCCCGATAATCCCCATCAGTCAACACCTTTACTCTTCCTGAGCAGGTTTCTTGGGTCTTCGACCACGTTGCTCTCCCTCAATAGGTTGTGTGCATCAAGCTTTGATGGGTCAAGGACACTGCTCAGTGGAGCATCAAAACAATCAGGGCATAGCACGAACCCATACAGCTTTGAATGCTCTGGAAGGTCATTGGTTACTGGTTTACCGCACCTACAACACGTAAACTTCATTCAATCACCCCACAATTATCTTGCATCTACTGCACCTAAAATCCTCTGTCTTCTTCCTGTAGTATAACTGCCCCTTTTTACAAGATGGGCATGTCATCTTCTGTTGCTTTTTGTTCATATTGTCCCGAATACAGAGGTCTCAGAATAAGTCAATGGGTGGATGACCACATTAACGAACCTCGACCTCGGTATCCGATTGGACAGCAAGGTTGCTCAGGATGTTCTTCACCCATGCAACCTCTTCCTCGATATTAGCCAGCCTTGAGGACAGACTGTTCAGGTTATATGCCATATCATCATCGCCCTTGAACTTCAACTCCTTGATGCCGAACCTCTTCCTATGCAACGACTTCAACTGTTCCCTTGCCTTGAAGAAGTTCTCGATAACCTTCTCACACCTTGCACACACCGTAAACGGCACACCATGCCTACGTGTTACTTTCTTGCAACCAACGCATTTGTTCATAATATCACTCCATTATTTCTTACGTTCCACGTTTCTTAGCTTTCGGGGAACTATCCATCTGGTAATATTTTCTCAGATAGGTCTTCTTCCAGTCAATTTTGCCTACCTCTTTCAACTGTTCCCATGGATTTATGTGCAACGGCCCATAAGCCCTCTCGATAATCTTGATGACTTCATGCCTGTTCTTCAACACCAACTCTTCCAAATCCACAAGCTCACACCAGTCAGGTGGCTCAGTGGCAACAGGCTTATTGCATATGAACTTGTTCGACCTCTGGCAATACAGCTTGGGGTTATCGGTCTGGATACCCTTGATTACACCAAATGGGCATATCTCGCAATGTGAAATTGAAACCACTTTGATTATATCAAGCATATCCTTCCCCTACTCATAGATTAACTACCCGAACTGTTAACGGTTTATTTGCCAAATATTGTGAACTTTCCCCTATCCTTCTGGGCAACTTCCATCAACTTCTGCTCCTCTCGCTCATTCTCAGCCTGCTCGAACTCGTCCTGCTCATGGAGCAGTATAGCTTTGCAGTTACAGCACTCCCCTCGCTCAAAATAGCAGGGGCAATGATGCTTGCAAACCGACTTCTCTCTAAGCTCTACTCCTTCCTCTACCAATTTGGTATGCTTCTCACAGAGAAACCAGTGCCCCATAGACCTTCTGCATCCGCAATCGAAATCAGTTCCCACATCAATCACCATCCATCCTGAACAGCTTCTCAAGCCTTATATGAAGCCTTGCGTTATTGAAGAGGAAATGCTCGATAGTGTCCTCTCCTTTGAGAACCCCTCTTGCCAATTCCATATTCTCTTTTAGAGGCTCAACGACACCGTCCTGTATGGAAGCCAACTGCTTCTGCCTGAGCTTGATGGTATCCTTGAGGACAGTCTCAATTCTATCCCTGTCCCTCTTCGGCATTGCCTTAATGTTCTTCTTGGTATCCATGTCAATCACCTAATTGTCCTCTATTGAACTGTCAAGCTTCTCCAGAGCGACAAAATCTGCCTTGGAAGGCAACGTTTTCAGGTCAAAGACAGCAACCCTCTTGCAAGGGTAATATTTATTGTCATGACCACTCTCTGCCTTAGTCCCATACCTGTTCTTCTTCCAAGGTGTCTTCTGGAAACCCATCCAGACCTCAAGGAAACCAGTGTCAAGGTTCACGATGTATGCCCACTCACAGAACAGGCTGTCCCTGATGAACTCAGATGAGTTAATCATCACGTCAACCTCTCCCTTGAGATACGGCTCAAGCGTCCCCTGCAACTCCCTGAGCAGGGAATACCACTCAGTCAACTGCCCTGTGCTGACTTTACCCTCGTGCCATTTCTTGAACCTTCTAATGTCCTCTGGAGAAGGTGGATTGTCATCAGTAACGAGCCTTATGGCCTTTACGAAACCCTTCACCTTTTTCCAGTCTTTCACTTTCTTCAATTCAGCAAGGATGTCAGCACCAACACCAGTTGGGTAACTGTCAAAATGGTTGTAAGTAGTGTAGTCCTTTCCATCCAACCTGAACCCTATTAGTCCTCTTGTTCCCATGTAACCACCCCTTATATCGACTTTAACCCCTTAACGAGCTTTCTGGTGTCATCAAGCCTGATGAAAAACGTCCTTCCACCATTATTCCTGATGAAACCTTTAAACTCTGGGTCAACATGCAACCTGCTCCCGCTACCACCCCTGTCAGAAGTGTTGTAGACAAGACCAGTAAGGGTGAACTTGTTGTGTCTCACCCTCATATCCTTCATTCCGACAGTCTTCCCGTCTTCCCTGTCAAACTCATTCCTTATCCTATGGTAACGGGTTATCTCACTGTCGGTTATCACATAAACATTGATAGGAATGTCCCTCAGCTTCTCCTTCTCTATGAGAATGTTCAGCTTGTCAATAGCCACACCAAGGTTAGTCCCACCACCGACCTTCAAATAGCTCGACTTGCACAGCAACTCCTCGTGCCTCTCGCTAATCTCGTTCCCATCCCTGTCAGTCAGCGTGTAGGTATCAGTATCAAAATCAATCACACAGACCTTGTGCTTGGCCTTCTTGCACTCAGAGAGTATGAACATCGTGGCATCCCTGACCACCTTGCTCACGTCAGAGAATGAAATCGACCCTGAGACATCCCTGATTATGAAAGCATATCCCTTCTGCTTCCTCTTAATCTTCCTCGGTATCTTTATGCTCTCAATATCATACTTCCCCTCAGTCACCAACTGCTCAACGTTCTCGGTAACCTCGTGAATGTCCCTCATTGGCCTGATGCCATTCAGCCTGCTACCAGTCTTCTCCTCTGATGTAGTGGACTTCAAGAACCCACTGTCAAACTTCATCATGTCAACGAGCGACTGTGCAAGCTCTTCCATGTTCCCGATGGGGTCTCCAATCCTCTCGAAATACCTCACGGTCTCCTGAATAGTCCCCGCAGATATTCCAGCCCTCTCAACCTTCTCCTGCAACTCCTTCAACTCTGCCTCGCCCTCAATCTTCTTGGTAATATCCTTGACCTTGTGGTGCTTTCCAGCAAGCTTCTCCATCTGCTCATTATCAACAACAACAACAGTAAGCTTCCTTCCACCCTTCTGGCCCTTGCCATCACATTCCTTGCACTTCTCTGGCTTGCCATCCTTACCCTTGGTCTTGCCAGTCCCATTACAATTCTTGCACTTACCCTGACCATGTTTTGGGCCTTCCTTCTTCCAGAGCTTGTCTATCTCCTTGGCCTTCCAAACAACTCCCCTACCCCTGTTCTCAATGATGGCCTTGACCTTCTCCTGAAACTCATTCTTAGGCCCGTCTTCCATGCATAGCAAAGGACTGTTCGGCTCTACCTTCTCCATAGAACCCCTGACAGCACTAAGGAACTCCCTCAGAGCCAACTGGTCAGCCTGGTTAAACAGCCCCTTCTCATTGGCCTGGTAGTGTATCTCCAAATCATACACCCAGTTCAATATCCCAGGGTCAGCCTTGGCCTTCTTCAACTGCTTCATGTGCTTGATGCCAATCTCCTTTGAGCTTGGGACTGCAATGTAATCATTCAAATGACCAGTCTCGTGCAACACAAGCCCCCTGATAGTCCTCACGAGGTCGGATGCTGTCATGAAATCGTTAGAGGCATTGATGTATAGCCCCCTGTCATGCATATTGACGCATGCCAAGAACCCCTTGTTCTCACTGTGAAGGACATTAATGGAATTGAACTTCCTGACAAGCTCCATGTCCTCAGCCAGCCTCTTGATAACAGCCCCAATGACCTTAGCGTCCCCTGTCCTCAAGTCCTCATCGTGGCCCAACATCTTTGACTGGAACTCAGCCATGTCCTCGTTAGACCAGTCATTGAAGAAACTGCCGTCTTCCATGTCCCGTTCCATCTGTTCAGCGTAGTCCAACTCCCTCTTGTTGACGACTACAACGTCCCCGTCCTGCTCTTCCTTGGTCATTGTATCACCTAATACTTAGACAGGAAAGGCTTTGCCTTCATCCTGAGCGTCTTCACCTTCTCGAATGACTGCACGGCATCTGTTCTTGGAAGAACCCAGAACTGGGTCTTCTTCACCTTCTTGCCACCAACATCTGTAGTGGTGTCGTTGGCCTCTACCTCAAAGTATTCACCCTTCGGGTCTACCTGCTTGTAGACAATCTTGAACTTCTTTGACGCATCCTCAGACAGGTAAGGTGTCTTCACTGACCTGTCCTCTGCCAACTGCTCAAGGAACTCCCTGAATGCCTCTGTCTGCATCCTCTCCAAGAGCTTGAAGTCCCTTGCAACGTCCTTGGTAGCATACCTGAACTCTTCCTTGAACTGCTCCTTCAATCCACTCCACTTCTTCTGGAGCTTCTTTGGAAGAGCGTCAGTCACGCCCTTGTTCGCATATGCCAAATCGACATAGTTCTTCACGAACTCATAACCCTTCTTGCCCTTGAGCTTGTCAATGTTGTCATTGAACCCATCGAACTCAATGTATGCGATAGCCTCACTGACAGCATCCCTAATCTTCGCAGGCGACAGCCCATTCTGCCTGTTACTCAACACCAAATGAGCAACCTCGTAATAATCCTTCTCAACTGTCTGATTTCTGCCCAACAGCAACGAGTAGCACTGCACCGTCTCCTTGAACCTCTTGATGAACCTCGTAGAGAAGTCATACTTGTCCCTGTGTAGAACCTCGAACATGTCCTTGATTATCCCCGTGTTAACAGACACGTGCCTTCTCGCATACCTTGGAACAACCTTCAACTCTTCAACACTCAGCTTGACGTGCCCGTTCCCAAGGTCTTCCTCTTTATGGTCATCAAGCACCCTCTTCACCTGTGCAGGTGAATTGCCTATCAGATGGTCAATCTCAAGGATGACATTGAACCTATCCTTCAATGCCAAGTCCATCCTCTCGGTGTTGTAGTCATCCGTCAAAGGGTTGGAAGTGCAAATAACACTCACAACAGGCAACTCCTGTTCCCCCAAAACAGTCTTGCTACACTTCCTCTCCTGCAAGACCTCAAGCAATATGTCAATGAACTCAGTCCTGCCCCTAAGAAACTCATCGTAGAAATGAACATGAGCATCCCAGAACCCAGTCTTAATCAGGCCATACTCCCCCTTGTTGAACTTCACGGGGTCAATCATACCGAGTATGTCCTTCTTCTGGGTCTCGTTGTGCAACTGTGTAATGTAAGCACTCAGCCCTGAATACTCAGCCAGCTTCCTGGCAATATAAGACTTGGCCTCACCATGCGTCCCTATAATCAGAATGTGCTGGTTGGTTGCCAAACTCAAAACAAGTGCATCAACCATCTTATCCCTACCGAACACAGCCTTCTTCAAAGAAACCGATAGCTTCCTCAGCTTCGCAATAGTCTTCGTGACCTCAGCCTTTGTCGGCTCATCCAACCTACCCTGCTTGGCATTGCTCCTCTGCTTAACCTTCTCCTTAACTTCCTGCAAGGTCGGCTCTACCTGCTCTCCCTCAAGAAGAGCATCAACCAACTGTTCGACTTTCTGTTCTTTCATGTCATCCACCCCTTAATTGATTAAGAGTTCCAAAGAACTCTAATGAGAATTGATAGTTAGTATTAAAAAGCTTTGCTGTTGTCGCTTTTACACTTAAACAGTAACAACCCGTGCGTAATTATAATGGAAAACACTATCCCACTAAATACCCCTCTGCTTGAATATCTCTCTCCACCGACCAGTAACGACCTGCTCATATTCCTTATAACACTTCGGACACAACCTCACCTTGAACCTCTTGGTCAGTTTCAACACTTCACCCTGTCTGCTCCTCTTATCACACATCAAACAGGTAAGCCGTCCAGCAGGCAATACCACGAACCTCTCTGCCTTCTCCTTGTCGAATGACATAAACCTCTGCCTCATTTACCCACCTTTCCCTTCCTGAATACTGCTCCACAACCACACCTAAGCTCGAATGATATAACATTCGGGTTATCGGTTATCGCTTTAATCAGTTTCTTATCATGATATGGGCACTTCATTTGCCCCCCTTCCCATGGTTACCAGCCTTGTAGCCCCCAAACTTCATGAACCCAGTGCTACTCTTCCTCGTCTTCTCCTTTTGCTTCCGTCTGAACTCAGCATCCTCATGATACCTACGCTTCTGATACTCCCTTTGCCACTTCCTCTTCCTCTCCTTCTCCTTCTCGCTCAACTCTGACCAAGGCTTGGTCGCCTTCCTAACTCGCTCCCTCTCTTTCTGCCTGAACTTATCATCCATGGCATACCGCTCCCTTCGCTTCTCGTTAATCCTGTCCCGAAACGTCCTCTTCCATTCCTTCTCGTATGCCCGTCTCTTCTCAACAGCCTCTTCCATCTTCTTGGTGACATCTGCAACTTGAACATACCAGTTAATCACACAACCATCCTTGGATGTTCCTACCTTCTCCAACCTGAATGATTGTTTACATGCCTTCTTCCAGCAATCAGCCCTCTTCATGTTAACTATTTGACCAAAAATAATAAATAAGTTCCACGTAGACTAAGAAAAAAGACCCCCAAACCCGTATGTCAGTGTGCTAACGGGTCGCTATACTATATTGGTTAATAGTTATGAGCCAGACGACCCCTTCAACCCAGGAACTTCTGGTGGTAAATCTGCTCCCTGGTTCAGCCAGCCCAATATCTACGTCACATGCCACCTGGACGTAGTAACACCCAGGGTTGTGACACACCGAACAGGGGCGAACTCCACTGTCAAGTAGTAACACCCACACACCTTCCCTGGCCCTTATCCTTCGTTTCACATTATCCTTCGTTTCAAACTTCAGCATTTCATATTAAGGGGGGGC
>JASFEL010000035.1:0-7312 GCA_050124855.1 Candidatus Thorarchaeota archaeon
AGCCAGAACTAAGGAGCATAGTTGAGGGGGTAATAACTGACTATTACGCTGAGATAGAGCGGGAGATGGCTAATGCCAGCCGGTAGACCAACCAAATATAATAAAGATATCCTTGCTAAGTCTAGGGAATATCTTACCAATTACTCAGACCTAGGAGATCCAGTGCCAACTATTGCAGGCCTAGCTTGTGAGCTTAATGTTTCACGTGGAACACTTTATGACTGGGCAGCCGAAGAGGAAAAGGAGGAATTTTCCGACATCTTAGAGGCTATCATGGCAAAACAAGAGCGAGTGCTTGCCGGTAAAGGACTTACGGGAGACTTCAATCCGAACATTACCAAGATGATGCTTACTAAGCATGGGTACTCAGATAAGCAGGACGTTAACTTAGGTGGCCAGAAAGATAATCCTGTCGATATGAAATGGACTGTAGAGGTAGTGGATGCCAAGTCTACAAATACCTGAAAAGCTCAAGCCATTACTCAAACCTAAGCAAATCAAGGTTATCTACGGTGGCCGAGGTAGCGGCAAGTCTCAAACGGTTGCAGACCTAATGCTGATGTATACAGAGACACAGGCTCACAAGGTAGGATGTTTCCGAGAGCTTCAGAACTCTATTAAGGACTCAGTTCATTCCCTGCTGACCTCCGAGTATGAGCGCATGGGGCTATCAAGTTATAGCCATACAGAGACAGGCATCAAGCATAGCGGAGGGGGTGAGTTTATATTCAAAGGCTTATCAAGGAACCCGGATGCGGTTAAATCTACTCACGGCATGACAAGGAGCTGGGTAGAGGAAGCACAATCAGTCAGTGACAATTCTCTCAAGCAGTTAATCCCAACTATCCGTGAGCCTGGATCAGAGTTATGGTTCACCATGAACCCAATGAGTTCTGAAGATCCAATGAGCAAACGTTTTCTCAAGCCGTTTGAGGCCGAGCTTGAGCGTGATGGATATTACGAAGACGATATGCACATGATTATCGAGTGCAACTATATGGATAATCCGTTCTTCCCGGCAGAGCTTGAGAAACTAAGACAGTGGGACTTCGATAATCTGGATAGAGCTGAATATGATCACATCTGGCTGGGTAAGTATAACGACACAGTAGAGAACGCCATTATCAAGGCTGAATGGTTCGATGCGGCAATAGACGCCCACCTCAAAGTAGGATTTAAGCCAAGAGGCCAGAAGGTATTAACGCATGACCCATCTGACTCAGGGGATGCTAAGGCTTACGTCTATCGGCATGGCAATGTTATTCTTGCAGCAGAAGAAGACACGACCCATGATGTTAATGATGGTTGTGATTGGGCGCTAGATCAGGCCATAGCAAGGAACGCGGATGTATTTAGATGGGATTATGATGGATTGGGGCTAAGCCTTAAGCGACAGGTAGAGAAGTCTTTAAAAGATACTAAGGTGCGCTGGGATACATTTAATGGTAATGGCGAGCTTGAAGATAAAGATAGAATTTATGAGCCTGCTGAAAATGGGGCAAGGTATCAAAATAAAAAGAATAAGGACGTCTTTAGGAATCCTCGTGCACAAAATTATTGGAGGTTGAGAGATAGGTTCTATAATACCTACCGGAGAGTGGTGAAGAATGACGGAGAGATCTCAACGGATTCAATGATCAGTATCAGCTCGGATATAGAATGCTTGCAGAAAATGCGCTCTGAAATCTGTAGAATACCTCTGAAGAACCAGGGCACAGGAATGATTCAGATTATGGCTAAAGATGAGATGAAGTCCAAGTTAAAAATTGAATCTCCTAATATAGCCGATTGTGCTATGATGAGCGAAGCTAACCCAATGAAATTAATAAGGGAAGACTACTTGAAACCGTTAAAATACAAACAGGGGAGCATTGCATGAGAGATCCAGAATTAGTACGTCAAGCCGAAGAGCTTGGCATTACGATTAAAGGTAATTGGGGTGATGCCAGGATTAAGAAGGCGATTGATGATGTTGAGGCAATGAATAAAGCAAGTGATTATTATGAAGACGTTATGCCTCCTGTGGATAAGTTCCAAACAGTAGAATGGGCGAGTGAGCGAGCCTCTAAGATATTTGCAGGACAAAGCCCACACTTGGGTATGGCTGAGCGCATTGGTCGCATTCGGGCAGCTTTAAAAGAGCGCGGCTTCACTCGATGGGATGAACTAGAAATCACTGGCGCAGTTGACTACCAACGGTACTTATAATGGCAAAGCTTTCTGATGACGAACTTGTAGCAATAATTGAGGCACACCGCAGACAGTCTCTTGGCGACGAGGGTTCTGAGCTTGCATCAGAACGCGCTGGGGCGATGGATCGCTATCATGGGAGGCCTTATGGCGATGAACAAGAAGGCCGCTCTCAGGTAGTCTCAAAGGACGTGGCTGATACTGTAGGATGGTTGATGCCAGCCATTATGAAAGTATTTGTCTCTGCCGGGAATATTGCAGAATTTGCTCCATCCTCTGAAGAGGATGAAACAACAGCCCAGCAAGAGTCTGATTACATTAACCATGTAATTATGAAGGACAACGAGGGATTTTTGATTGTCCATGACTGGGTTAAAGACACGCTTCTACTGAAGAATGGTTATGTTAAGCACTGGTGGGATGAAACAGAGACTGTCACAGAACGCGAATATGAGGGCTTAAGCCAGCTTGAGATAGTAAAATTATTCTCTGAGTTGGAACAGGAAGGCTCAGAAGTTGAAGTATTAGAGCAGGATTCCATCATTGATGACCAGCTTGGCGAGTTGTTCACTGTTAATCTGCGAATCACTACCAAGAAAGGCCGCGTTAGAATCGAGGCTATTCCTACTGAAGAGATCAGGATTTCTAAACGCGCAAGGAATGGTACGCAGAACTCCCAATTCATCGAACATTTCCCTACCAGAACCCGCACAGAACTTATCGAGATGGGCATGGATGCAGAATGGGTCAATGACCTGCCTGCAAAGAATGAGGATTCAGACTCAAATCAGGAGCAAAGAGCACGAAGCACCACAACCGATGAGAACGATACAGGATATCAATCCTCGGATAGATCAATGGATGAGATTGAATATTCTGAAGCATATCTCCTTGTAGACTATGACCAAGACGGTAAGGCAGAACTCCGCAAGGTTGTAACTGTCGCTGGCAACATGATCCCTCCTGGAAAGGAATGGAATGAAGTTGTTGATTGCATCCCAATTACCTCGATGGTATCCAAGCGCGTACCACACCGACATATTGGCGAGTCTATCGATGATGACTTAGCAGACCTTCAGAGAATCAAGACCGTTCTTATGCGCGGTCTATTAGATAATTCCTACTTCATTAACAATTCAGAGATTATTGTCAATCAATTGGCGCATCTCCCTGATTTTGTGCAGTCTCTCCCCGGTGGCGTTAAACGGATAAAGACAGATCAGCCTGTCGCGGGTATGACTCAGCCTTTAATTAAAGCGCCGATGATCGACCAGATACTACCTGCTATTGATTACGTAGATAGAGTGAAGGATGACCGATCGGGGATCAACGAGTTAACCACTAATGTGGACGCAGACGTATTAAAGAATGCTAATAATGCCACTTTCTTGGAGGGTGTTGATCGCGCAGCCCAGAAGGTTGAGATGATTATCCGCATGATTGCAGAGACAGGCATTAAAGAGCTTGTTCTTCGTGTCCATGAGATTCTGATGAAACACCAGGACAAGGCGCGAATGATCAAATTAAGGGGGGAGTATCAGTCTGTTAATCCTACAGAATGGCGGGAACGTACTGATTTGAGCGTGTCTGTTGGCATTGGTAATGGCACTGAAGAACAGCAACGCCAGAAACTTGGCTTGGTTTCTCAGCTTCAGGCTAGCTTGTTTGAAATGGGTTTGGTCACCCCAAGAAAAGCATACAATCTATTTAATGACACTCTTGATACAATGGGCATTGAAAGAGCTGGACGTTATGCTCTTGATCCAGATTCCGAAGAATACATGGAGCACGCCCAACAGCAGCAGATGTTAGCCCAGCAGCCACAACCTAACCCGCTCGCAGAAGCTGAAATGGTCAAGGCTCAGGCTAAAGTACAGACTGATCAGATGGACGCACAAGTTAAGATGGCTCTACAGCAACAGGCAGAAGCGCACCAGATGGCAATGGCTCGACTGAAGGCAGAGTATGACGCTAAGGAGAAAGAGGCTGATAGGCTATCTAAGGAAGCAATAGAGGCGGCTAAGCTAGAAGCTCAAGCGGCATTAGAGGGTCAGAGGCTAGATGTAGGCAAGGAAGGTATAGGAGCAGGCCTACAAGAGTCTGTTTAATAATGGGCGGCGTTATCATATTCTAGGATGATAAATGGAAGACATTGAAGACATATGGGAAGCTGTACAGTATGAAGAGTTCTGTAATGTTCATCCCATGACTTACAATGATTGGATTCGCTTAACCCTGGATTGGATAGAAGGGATTGCAGACGTAAATCCTTACCCATTAGATGAAAAGTCGGCAAATAAGAAGATAATGGAGAGATTACATTGAACGAAGAACAACGAAGAGCAGCAGATGCGCAATCTTTACTTGGGAATCCAGTATTTAAAGGGGCAATGGAGGCAATGGAAGCTAAATTACATGCTAATATTGCTGCCGGGAATCCTGATAACAAAGAGCAATGCTCAAGGCTTGTTCATGCGGTGCAGATATTAAAAGGTATCCAAAGAGAGATAGAGCGCTATATCACTGATGGTGAAGTGGCTGATCTTATAGAATTACAAGCCGATAAACGGTTAACACCAAAAGAAAGAGTCACTGGAGTAATGGTTCGCTAGGCTCAGGGTCTCTCTCCCCTGCCTCTATGGGTCGCCTGTCACCTATGCCTAGAAAAAGGCAGGCATTGATTAAAAAGAACTATGCTAACCTCGGCAATATCAAACCGGCGTTTTTACTAACGGAGTTTTGATGCCGGAGGGTCAAGGAAACTTGGTCAGGAGATGACAGCCGGAGAGACGGCGCTAGATAACTAGATAGATTATTATTATAAAGCTATAATCTAAGATAGGTTCACAGCCGCAAGGAGGTGATCATGGCCACAAGGCCAAACGTCGTGAGACGATTATTCCCAGCCCCTACGGGGGCATAGATGGAGATTTATTATGTCAGCTACCCAAGAGGGCGTTGAAAGCAGCATCCATGATAGATTGATGAGTGTTCTTGAACCAGAAATGGAGCAAGAAATTGACACGTCTGAAGAAAGTGTAGAACCTGAAGCAGGTGAAGAAGTAGAAGAACTGGAGGCCGTAGAGGCTGAAGGTGATGAAGAATCCGTAGAAGCCGAGCCGTCTGAAATTGAGGCTCAGGAGCAAGAACCGTCTGAACCGGCTCAAGAAATTGAGCTAGTCCACATTGCCGAATATCTAGGCGCTTCCGAAGATCAGTTTACTGTCAGTGATGATGGTGAGTTGATGGTGAAGACCAAGATTGATGGTGAAGAGGGTCAGGCCAAGTTCTCAGACCTCCTGAAAAGCTATCAATTAGAAGGCCATCTCAATAAGCAGAGTACGGAACTGGCAGAGACTAAAAAAGCTCTGCAATCCAAGCTAGCCGACGCCGATGGGGAAATTGCCCAGAAGGTTCAGCAATTAGAGACTTTATCTCAACTCGCATACAACGAACTCTTAAGCGAATATAACGCTATTGATTGGGCGGAGCTTGAACAAGATCAGCCGGATATTTATGCCGCAAAAATGATCAAGTTTCAAAATCGTCAAAATGAAATAGCCAATCTTTACCAGAAAGCCCAAGATCAGCGTAGCGAATTAGCTGCTACTGGCAAGGTCACGCCTGAAAAGATCGCTGAAGAAAAGAGCAAGTTACTAGCCGCTATTCCTGAATGGGCCGATGAAGCCACATTCAACAAGGAATGGACAAGTGTAGGTGAGTATGCCATTTCCAATGGTTTCTCTTCTGAGGAATACCAGGGAACAACAGACCATAGACTGCTTGTGCTTTTAAACAAGGCCCGTCAATTCGATGCGCTAAACCAGAAAAGCCCGCAAGTAACTAATCGAGTAAGAAAAGCTCCCAAAATTGCCAAACCTGGTTCCACTGCCTCGAAAATATCGAACAAACAGATGGAAGCCCAGAAGCGAATGGCGAAAATTAAACGAGATGGAGGCGGCAATGCTCTACATGAAGAGCTATTAAGCCGTCTTGGATAACTTTTAGGAGGCCAACATGGCACATGCAGTAACCAACGTACAATCAACTTACGGCTCGATTGGTAATCGAGAAGACTTGAGCGATATCATCTACGATATTTCCCCAACTGAATGCCCCTTTATGTCTGCGATTCCTCGCACGACTGCTACAGGGACTAAACACGAATGGCAGAAAGATGCTCTTGCAGCAGCAAGCGGTACTAATGCTCAAATTGAAGGTGCGGATGCTGTCACCGATGCTGTTGATACAACGACTCGCCTATTCAACTACACCCAAATCTCTGACAAGGTGCCTCGCGTTACCCGTACTCAGGATAAGGTGAACAAAGCTGGTCGCGCTAAGGAAATGGCTTACCAGATGGAAAAGCGCATGAAGGAATTGAAGCGCGATGTCGAGACTACTCTGCTATCGAATAAAGCAGAAGTAGCCGGTAATGACACTCTAGCTCGTCAATGCTCAGGCGCTCAAGCATGGATTGTCACTAATCAGAATATTGCTTCTGATGCTACCGCCGCAACTGGCGATGGTACTGACATCCACACTGATGGCACAGCTCGCGCTCTGCAAGAATCTTTTGTAGAAGAAGTGTTGGGTGAAGCCTGGGACTCCGGTGGTAATCCTACTTTGGGTATTTTGGGTAAAGCACAGAAGCAGAAATTCGCTGCCTTCTCTGGCAATGCTACTCGTACCCATGATGGCGAAACTAAACGCATTACTAATACGGTAGATATTTATATTGACCCGCTGGGTAATGAAGTTCGACTGGTTCCTGATCGCTTCTGTCCTGCTGATGTGGTGTATTTCTTCGATACTGAAATGGTCGCCTTGTCCATCCTGGATGATTTCCAGAGCCATGACCTTGCTAAAACAGGCGATTCTATTCGTAAACAGATCCTCGTTGAATATACCTTGGAAATGCGTAACGAAGCAGCTCACGGCATCGTCACTGACTTGTCATAAGGGGGTTTGTTATGTCTTATGATATTACCAAGAAAGACAACGGTGTTCAGATTGGACTTGATGAGCTAAACACGGGAGACCCTAGCGTCTCTACGGTAACAGCAAAGCATGTTCAATTTGGGCCTTTTGTCCAAACAACTCTAACACTGGATAATGTCGC
>JASFEL010000036.1:0-7237 GCA_050124855.1 Candidatus Thorarchaeota archaeon
TTCTAAGAGACCGTATCATGTCTAGGAGGTCGCTTATCCTCTCACTAGGTAGAGTGGCCACTAACAAAACTAATGGCTCAGATCCATCGACAAAAAGTGTCTTAGTGATGTATGGGGAAGACAGAAGCAATTCCGGAGCCTCAAGAATTACCAGTACTCGTTCAAGTCCCAACTTGGATGCATTAAGAGCACCCTCCATTCGAAGTACTTCAGCTCGACGAAGACGTTGGACTGCACGTCTAGCTTGTGAATAGCTCAATTTCGCGCGAGCAGCAAGATCTCTGATTCCAATGCCGGGCCCCAAGAGACTCTCTCTAAGAACCGCTTGCTCGGTTTCACTAAAGATGGATGCATTTCTGTGCCATATCTCCTCAATGAGTGCCCATACGTCTTTCTGCGTTATTAGCTCAACTCCACCAAGCTCTTCTACCTCTCTAAGCCGAGCCTTTAGAGCGGTACAAAGATTCCCTCGATGACTTTCATGAATCTGAATAAGTCGATCGATTTCGGGTCCGCGCTGAAACAAATCAAGCTCCTTTTTTTTCACCAACCCACACACGATATTGATGAGGGTCCTGGCATCGTGAGAGAAATTCATGACCTTGACTTCCGTAGATATCAGCACTGTTGATGGCCTCCAAAGCAGTTTGTAATATACCCGAAACTGCGTTCAGATGTACCAATAAAAGGGCCACAGAGAGAAATCAGACTGGCTGAGAGTCACTCCACAATGATTCGAAGTAAGCTGATGCCATCGCTGCGAAAACTGGAGCTGAAGAATAGATTCCAAGAAACTCCCCTTCAGTGTCACTTGCAGCGAGCATAATCAGAGTCTGCCTGTTATCGATGACTAGCCCTGCACCAAATACTCGATCACGCGTGCGAACTTCGAAACCGCTTGGTATGATTGACTTGAGTGATGAATCGATTCCCGAAGTAAGGACTCTCACTCGACTTGCCTTTACAGAGAACACCTTGTCAATAACAGGAGAGATGTCCTCTGCTTCTATGGTGAATGTTGGTACCGATAATAGGGCTGAGTCGCGAGCAGCATCGAGCATCTCCAACGCCTTAGCTAGGATTGCGGCCCTTCCGTGTAATAGCCAAACATCCCTAGTTGTGGCAGTCGTTTCTTGCTGAAAGAGGGGTAGAAGTTCATCTACAACCTGCTTGCTTGCCGTTTCGATTCTCTGTTCCAAGTCTAGTCGGACTAACTGAACAATCTCAGTTGGAGATTTTGCAGTATAGAGCGTCGGTCGCCCCTTGCTGATGGTAATGAATCCTTTCTCTTCAAGACGGCCAAGCACGTCATAGATTCTCGAGTAGGGAACTTGGGACTTCGAACTTATGTCAGATGCAGCCATCTGGGGCCCACCAGCAATCATTGACAGGTAGGCATTGGTCTCGTACTCGGTTAGGCCAAGCTCTTTGAGTGCCTTCAGAGTCGCATCGCTGACCGACATTATTACCACTGTTAGTGGTAAAATGGCATGGACTATTAAGTGATTCCGACTAGCTAATACTTCTCAACGTACCATTCGAGAAACTTTCGGAAAGCCTCAGTACGATGGGATATCTCGATCTTCTCGTCCATAGATAGCTGAGCATAGGTCTTGGTTTCTCCCTCAGGTACGAAAATTGGATCGTAACCAAACCCATTTTCGCCTGCTGGAGAAGTCGTGATGTCACCATAGACAGAGCCGATGAAGTATCTGAAGACCCACCCATTTGCGAAACCGACAGCTGTGTCAAAGCTCGCATCCCTATCCTCAATCCCTTCCATCAGTTTCAAAACTCCCTCAATACCACTCGACTCCAAGACGTATGCTGCAGTCGGGCCAGGAAATCCGTTGAGTGCTTCAATATATAGACCCGTGTCGTCCACGACAACAGGCCGTTTGAGTTTAGCATATGCAAACTTTGCAGCGTCCATAGCGACGTTCCCAACACTGTGTGAGCGAACCTCATACTTGGCCAAGTCAGTTGTTTCAAACGGAACGCCATACTCCTCGAAAAGGGGTGTGAGTTCACGTATCTTGTATTCATTCTGTGTCACTAGAACCAGACTATCCCGTGTCATATGTTCGAACCTCTGTTCATGGAAATGTATATTGAAAACCTACTCTACATATTCCTCTAACATCTTGATTTTTGTTTCGGCATTGAATTCACCTACCTCTTCTGCTCGAATAGTGATATATCGTGGTTTTGCATCGTAGCAATGAGAGAGGATTTGTATGGTAAGCTATAGACGAATAGGAATTGCCACAATTGTAGGAGCAGTCCTTGGTGTGTTCTGCATCATTGGAGTTGGAACAAGGATTTCCGGAGGAATCGAGGGCAATATTATCTTCCTCATTGGAATGTGGTACAATCGAGTCATAATGGGGCTACTTATTGGATTTGCAGGAGAGATGCATATCATCAAGAGACAAAATGAGAGGAACCTACTCAATGCGGCATTTCGTGGACTCCTTTTCGGCATCCTCGTTTCATCGGCGATATTCCTATCAACAGAGTTTCGAGACTTCCCATCACTTCTAGCAGGATTCGCCTACGGTTTCATAATCGATGTAGTTGCGACCAGATTCGAAAGCTAGTCACACCCATGCCGAGTGTGTGCTTAGGTCATCAGCCTGTGCATCATCCCTTGATATAGGCCAATACCTCCTTCAATACTTTGTAGGAGCTTCGTACACGCTCCAGGTCGAACATACCTGTGACGTTCCAAACAATCATGTGGTTGAGTCCGACACGTGCATACTCCTCTAGCTTCTTTATGATTGCTTCTGAGTCTCCAGCCATATAGAACTCATCGAGGACTGCTTCTGGAACTTGATCCATAGCCTGTAATGTTTCCTCTCTTGTGAATCGCATTGGGATGTAATCCGTTAGTGCGTTGAAGTCGCCAAAGGGGTGTTCAAAGCCTAGTCGTTTCCATTCGTTTGAGGGGTAGAGGAGTGCAAATGCCTTCGCAATAGGATTCTGCTTTATTTTCTGACAGGCTGATGGATCCTCATCCAGAATGCACCAGTTCCAGAGTGCCGACGTGAAGGGTCCTGTCTTGTCGAGTTTCTTTCTGTGATTACTGATTTCTTTGAGCCTCTCTCCATACTGCTGTGGAGGCAGAAGTGTGGGAATCCAGCCGTCACCAAACTCAGCAGTAATCTTGATCATCTTGGGCCCATGTGCTGCAATCCAGATTGGTGGAGGACGGTCTGGATTAACTGGACGGAGTGACATTACTGCATCCTTCATCTTCCAGAACTTCCCATCGAAATCGAATGGTTCAGGGGTTTCCCATACTTTTCGAATGATTTGAAGTGCTTCTCTGAGCTTCCCAACCTGACCTGAGTAGCGGAGTCCATATGGCTCAATATTCTCTATCTCACCTGCACCGATACCCATGATTGCCCTGCCATTGCTGATGTGGTCTAATGTTAGAAAAGTCTGAGCTAGAAGAATCGGATGTCTTCGAATTGGTTCAGTGACTGCAGATACCAACCTCACGTTCTCGGTAGCTGCTGCACAAGCAGCCATGATAGTGGAAATTTCATAGTATGTGTGGGGAGACTTCTGAAAGAACGAGAGAGGAGTAATATCTCCAGTCCATATACTCTCTGGAACGAATCCTGCGAAATGGTCAGGAAATGCCATGCTATCATATCCCAACGAGTCTATTGTCTTGGCATTCCTGAGCACGTTCTCATAAGGAGGGAGAAAAGGCCCCGGAGCCCCAATCTCTAAATCATGTATGTCTGTCATTTACTCAAACCTCTCTGCAAAACAGATGAGCGCATCTTTTACACTCTCAAAATCAGAGAGGTGCATGAACTCATCCAGCCCATGGTAGTTGTTATCGTCACGGAGGGTGCCATAGCATGCTGTTGGTATCCCCACCTCAGTGAAGAAATGCCCGTCATTCCCTCCAAGGTCCGCAGCTATTGGCATCTCTGAGTCCACAGCCTCTTTCACGGCAGTATGGAAGGATTTGATGTATTTATTCGCGGGGTCGGAACTCCACCCGTGCACATTCATTTTGAACTCGATGCTGGCCTCCACACCGGTTTCGTCCTTTGCCTTCTCTAGAAACTCCTTGATGCTCTCTTGCACATCCTCTGGTTTCTCTTCTGGAACCAGTCTGCAGTCGAAAGTGATCTCGGCCTTTCCAGGAATCACGTTCGATTTGCTGCCAGCCTCATACATCGTCATGGAGAATCGCCCCCATAGGTTTTGATGAGGCGTGCCAGGAGGAGCAGGCAGCTCTGAAACAACCTTGCGTCTCACATCGACATAGTCCAGCATTACATTCAGTAAGGGAACAGAAAGATGAATCGCATTAGCATAGGCAAATGGGTATCCAGCATGTCCCTGACTGCCATGAACAGTAATTGTTCCTGAAACAACACCACTAGCACCAATACTAACGTACTCAGGCCCTGAGTCGACGACTATCCCGAAATCACCCCTGATCTTTGGTGAGCCATTAATCAGGTAGTCTATCCCCCAGGCGCCCCCAATCTCTTCGTTTGGAGAGATAAGTAGCTTCCAGTTAATCTTCGACGTACACCTTTTGATGAGTTCCTTGGCTGCACTGACGCAGGCAACAATGTTGCCCTTGTTATCAGAAACCCCTCGGCCAAAGGCCTTGTCCTTCTCCATAGTGAGCTTGAAGGGGGGCTTCTTCCAAGATTCTTCGTCACCAGCTGGGACCACATCATAATGCGTACACAAGAGTGCGGTTTCTTTTGCACCCACATCAAGTGTCGCCACAATGTTCGGTTGGGACATTCCGTCATGCTTAGAGTCAAACACCTCTACTGTTAAGCCAGCCTCTTCACAGTACTTCTTGATGACTTCAGCACATTCTGCATAGTTCTTCTTCTCATCGCTGTTAGTGTCCAATTCAACTAACTCACGTAGAAAATCCTCTTCCCACTTCTCCATTTGACATCAGGCTCCAGGTGGCGACAGGATGGAAGACGCTTCTGATAGATTAGTATTCCGTCTCACTTCTGACAGGTCTGGCAGTAGTTGGTCTTGAACCGATTAGCAGTGACCTCAGACACACGACCTCCACAGAGAGGACATATTCCCCCTCCTCTGCCATGAATCATGAGGAAGTCTCGCCTTTCTGTTCCTAATTCATTGAGGTGTCTGGTGGATAGAATTTCAAGGACTCGCGTGAGAACGGTCCTCATGGCTTCGTATAGTTTCACGACTTCTGCATCGCTCAAAGTGGACCGCCGTCTAAAGGGAAGAATCCCTGCATAGAGTAGTATCTCATCCGCATAGGCATTACCGATGCCCTTAACGAATCGCTGATTTCGAAGGACGTTCTTGATTTGGCCTCTATGTCTGCGAAGGCGATCCTTAAAGACTTCAAGCGTAAGCACGGGGTCCAATGCAGAAGGCCCTCTTTCTGAGAACCCAGCTACGTTGGAGTAGTCGCCTTTTGGCACAAGGTAGGCACGCCCCATTCTCTTTCTGTCATAGTACCAAAGTGTAGCCGTTTCAGTCCTTAATGAGAACATGTCTGTCTTTGTAGGAGTGCGATGCATTTCCAACAAGCGAAACCTCCCAGTTAGCATCGGATTCACAACCAAATCATACTCATCTAACTCCATTACGATGAACTTTCCATCGGGTCTAAAGGACTGAAACGTTTCACCTACTGCCCTCTCTTCAAACTCGCCTGTGGCTATCCCATGGATGACAATATGGCTGTGCACTTTTACTGTCTGAACTGTAGACCCAGTTAGTCTTTCCGTGAGTCTATTTGCGATTACCTCAAGCTCAGGCAGTTCAGGCATTTTGAGCAACACCAGATTTCGATAGTTCTTTTCAAGTGTTAGTTCTCTCGGATATAAACATCCGCTCCCAAAGTGTGGATACTATCTTACAATCATTTAAGATTGGAGTACCCTTCTCCTTTCAGTATATTGAGACTAACATAATATTGCTTTGATAAAATGAACCAACTGCGAAATAAATCTACGACTAAGGCGGTATGTGTTGTTGAATAGTGGCCGCAAAATTCTAGGGCAAGTAGGCATACGTGTGCTACTAGCATTTGTTTCAGCGGTAGCGTTGACCATTATTGGCCGAGATATATGGGAATCTTCTTTAGCAATTACAGCATTTGACTCGCTTCTTGCCTTCTTAGCAATAGCATCTGCAGCTTATGTCTATGGCACTTACAGAAGAGATTCGTCAGCGCAGAACATGATCTTCTTCGCAGCTCTGGTAACACAGGGTATCATATTCATTGGCAGCAGCGTGGATTCTCTGCTACAAAGTCCGGAATCATTAATAGAGAAGACCCCTGCCCGTGTTGTAAGTGACATCATAGAAGTAACAATTCTCGCAGTCATGTTTTTGCTTGCAATCATCCTAAGTAACAAGAGATTCTCGACCAGAGTAAATTCAGCACTAATACTCCTGATAATCGTAGGTTCTCTCTCCTTCTATGGTTTCACATTTCTTTCTTTGCTAGTTTCCCTCTCGGAAGAACTCCTCATCACCATTGGGTCCATTGGTGTTCTGATAGCCATCACTGCCTTTTTACTCACGGGATTTATTGTAACTAGGTATCAGAAGGAATCGCAAAAATTCGATTTGATATTATTCTTACTAAGCTCAGCAATTTTCTGTTTGGCCAGTATTCCCCTTCTCCTAAATCTAATCTTCCCCTCCACCATTTGGACTCTATCGCTCACTCTGCAAGCAGGTGGATTCTTCGCATTAACTATGTCTGTCGCTGTTCCATGGCAAATGGAATTGGGCGTAAGTCGATGGCAGGCAGATGCCTCGATTGCTACGTTGCTCCTCTTAGCTTTCACACCATTCATTGTTTTTGTGCTTGCTGAGTCGGCATATCCAGGAAGCTCATTCATATTCGTGGGAGCTTATTACCTCTCCCACGGAGAGGCAGCGTTTCTCTCTGCGTTAATCGCAGTTCTGGTATATGCTTATTCGAAAAGAAATCCTTCACCGGAGTATTTGCCCCTGATACTGCTGTTCATATCTTGGGCGTATATGGAACTGCACTTGATGCTTTTCACTCCTATTGACATGCTAATAGCTGGAAATGAACGTATTCCTCCGTATCTAATAGGAAGTATATTATCCATTATCCTCTTGTTTTGGGCAACTAATAGCATTGTGAAGCCATCTAACCAAAAGTCGATGGAATATTCATTACAGAAGGTAATACTGTGGATTTGCTTGGTCATCT
>JASFEL010000037.1:0-7167 GCA_050124855.1 Candidatus Thorarchaeota archaeon
AATAGTAAACAGAACAAGTATAGACAGGTGGACTACCCTGATGCGAGAGAGAATGACTGCAGTACGTGCCGCAGTGGTCGATATTGTAAAAGGAACCTATGGAGAGGATAATGGCCCTCATGTTGTTTCTCCTTATGGTGTGGAGCTAAGAAGAGTTGCTCTTGTTGGTCTAATAATCGACCAATACTCAGGAGAAGGGTTTGCAAGCATAACCATTGATGATGGAACTGAAACGATAAGGGCAAAGGCGTGGGGAGGTGAAGCGACCTCTCTTGATAAGGTTCAGACGAACATCCTAGCCCTTATTGTCGGAAAAATCAGGGAGTATGAGGGCGAACTCTATGTGGTTCCTGAAATAGTGCGTGAACTTGATGACCCAAATTACTTGACTGTCCATAAAATGGAAAGATATGTAGCCATGCTCACTCGCAGTGGTGTAACCCCTGAGTTGCCTTCCGAATTGGAGGATTTCATCGAGGAATCAGCTTCACCTCCAAAACGTGAAACCCCCACAAAGAAGCCTAAGAAGAAAGGGACTCCTGTCAAAGGTAAAATCTACAAGCAGATTATGCAATACATCGAACAGAACTCAAAGGAAGAGGGTGTTTCCATTGCATCCATTGTAGATTTCTTTGAGGAAAAGGGTCATGACCGTACAGACATCCAGCTGAAAGTTCTTGATCTTCAGGGTCAGGGAAACCTAGTTGAAGTGAAAGTAGGAGTTTATCGTCCAGCTGACTCCTGAACCAAGTACGGAACGACAGCTTAATAGCGAAAACGGAGAGATTTGAGTTATGGACGACTACGAAAGTCTACTAGAACGGGCGCGTTCTCAAGTTCCAGAAGATGCCTTCAAGAGATCCGGAGAGCGATTTCAGGTTCCAAAAGTCCAACTGATGGTTCAGGGTAACAGGAGCTTTTGGCAGAACTTTCAGGAGATTATCAACATTCTAAACCGACCAGGGAAAGAAGTGATCAAGTATGTCGCTGGTCAGCTGGCTACTGCAGGCAACATCGAAGGGAGCAATGCCATCTTCAATGGGAAGTTCATGTCCGATCAGATAGATGACGTGCTGAACAGATACATCGAGTCGTATGTGATTTGCCCAGTATGCACTCGTCCAGACACCAGTATGGCCAAAGAGGGCAACGCCTATTATCTGAGTTGCTCTGCATGCGGAGCTCGAACATCCGTGAGACCGGTCTGAAAGGAGGGACTATTCTTTGCCAAATGTCTACATGCGCGCACGAGAAACGCACGATGGACACTATGTAGTCGCCATGTGCGATGAACCACTTCTTGGCAAGACACTGATAGAAGGAAACGTCAAGTTCAAGGTCTCTCCAGAGTTCTATGGTGAAGAACTGGTTGATGTCAAGATTTGTGTCGAACACCTCAACAAAGCAACCATCGCAAACATGGTCGGATCAACTAGTGTCAAGACTGCGATGAAGGCTGGTTTTGTCCATGAGCAGGCCGTTGCTTATATTGAGGGACATCCACACGCGCAGTGGGTACGCCTCTAATGATGCCCTAATCCCCCGCCACAGAGGGCGTCTGTTCCCATATCAGATGAACCACCTTCCAGATAATTCTGTAGGACCTCTCTCACAGTGGCACCCTTTGCTTTAACAACTGCTATTCCCACCTGTTGAGTTACCATGTAGGGACGCTGGCCTATACCCGAAGCTATCAGGATTTTCACTCCTCTATCAGCCAAGGCCATCACAGGTTCAGCACAGCTTGAATGTCCTGCATTCATCACTGTTTCCACTTCAACTATTTTTCCGTCCTCAATAGTGGATAAAATAAACATTGGACTCTTTCCGAAATGTCCACTTATTGGACTATCAAGGCCCTCTTCTGAAATCGCTGGTACTGCTATTTTGTGTGTAGTCATTTGTATCATTCCGCGTCTGTTTTGAGCTGCTTCTTTCTGTATAGGATGTCCGAATCGCACTGAGTACAGGTCTTGGGTCTCGGTTCTCCCAACGGGGCATCTATTGTGGTCCCACATTCTTTGCATTCAAACACACGGACGTCGCAGGGCAAGACGTACTCTCCCCCCTCAATCCGCAGTACAAGTCCTCGTACTATGGCCTCTGCAATCTTCTTTCTTGCCGAGGTCAGAATTCGGTTGAAAGTAGGTTGGCTGACGTGCATAACATCGCTGGCTTCTCTCTGATTCATTCCCTCAAAGTCTGCCAATCTTATAGCCTCGAATTCGTCAACTGTAATGAATATCTCATCAAGCTCTTTTGCAGGAATGCCAGCAGGCTTAAAGATGGATATCAGTGGTTCTTTGGAAACCTTTCTGAACTGCTTCCTTCGAGGCATGAGAAATTCTTAATCATAATTCAAAAAAAGGTTCCGTTAACACATAACCTCAAGATGCTGGTGAATCCTATCACGTTTTAAGGAATCAGAGAAACTAACCCGGTTGAGAACCTTGACTGCCCCCTGTTATGAGTGCGGAGACAAGTCTGTGATTGATGGACTCTGCGCCGAATGCTACAGAAGAGCACATCCATTAGTTGAGGTCAGGTCTCCACTCAAACTACTTGCTTGCAAGAGATGCGGCTCAGTCAAAGTACCCGGTGGATGGAAGACAATCCCTGAACACCCACCTGATTCTGAAGAGCTGATAGAACGCCAAATCGCGATTCTTCTACAGCAAGAGGTCAAACTGAATGCTGACGATGTTCAGATAGAGTACTCTGAGGAGAAAATTCTGGATAGAGTCCGTCATATTTTGGTTGTAGCCTCGGGAAGTTCTGATTCATCTCTAGCAGAGCACTCTGAGAGTTATCCTGTTGAAGTGAGATTCAGCTATGCTACATGCGACACATGTGCTATGATGAGTGGGGGCTACTACGAAGCAACTCTCCAAATCAGAGCAGATGAGAGGTCAATTACTGATAAGGAAGCGGATGAGATTGTGTCAGTGGTCACAGACTTGACTGTGGCAAAGTATGGCAAGGACGCAAAGGCCTTTGTGACAGAGGTGAGCAGGGACAGGTACGGATTAGACTTCAAGATTGGTTCTGAGCACCTTTGCAAGCGAATAGCAGATGATCTTCAACAAAGGTATCTTGCCCAACGCAAGGAGAACTACAAGCTCATTGGTGAAGATAAAGGGGGCAAGAAGAAGTATCGGATAACTATCCTCATTCGACTTCAAAGATTCACACTCGGCGATTTCCTGCGAATCGAATCAGCGCCATGTCAGGTCACTGCAATGGGACGTGGTGGTCTCAGTTGTTACAATCTCAAGGATGGAAATAGATTCACAATCAATCCAAAAAGCGCAAGATGGAGGACAATCGAGTTTATTGCACCAGAGTCAGACAAACGCCAATTTATGGTTGTATCGAATCTCCCTAATCAACCCGTCCAAATCATGGACTCTGAGAGCTTCGAGATGCATGAGATTGACAAGCAGGATCTGACAATAGATGTTTCTAATGGTGACACTGCTTTTGGGCTCTATCTGGATAATCGAGTATTCCTGCTTCCCTAAATGTATGGAGAGCTACGCTTAAATGGCCTCTCTCGGCAATGACATTCAGGCCATTGCTATCCCATTGCGTGGCCACGAATGGAGGATTATTTTGTCCCGAAGAGGTAAACGTCGCAAGCCCCAAGGTCCCCCGACCGAAGAACTAGTCCGTGTCAGGACTCCTAGACGTAACGATGGAGAGATGTATGGAATCATCATCCAAATGCTAGGTTTTGATAGGGTCAGAGTACGATGTGAGGATGGTGAGATTCGAATAGGGCGTATACCCGGTCGAATGAAGAAACGAGTCTGGATGCGTGTTGGTGACACTGTTATACTTACACCATGGGACTTCCAAACCGATCAGAAGTGTGATGTTGTCTATAGATATCGAGGCAATGAGCTTGACTGGCTTCAGAAGAAGGGACTTCTGAAGATGTTCTAGGCTAACCTTTTTCTGAGTAACTATCAGATTAGCACTGAAATTCGGTTCCTTTCGCGTCTGATAGGAAGTATTAGCAAGTTGAAAGATCTGGACAAGGAGCACGAGCGATTTCTATCTGAGCTCGATCGCCAAAAGATGAAACGGCGAAAGGACTCTGATGAATTCAAAGTAGTTGAAGGTGTGATTGATACTTCTACCCTTAAGGCTCTCTACAAGCTTCTCAGCAGAGGAACCATCAATGCTCTTTATGGCTCCATTAGCACTGGAAAAGAAGCTAATGTCTATGCTGGAGAAGACGTGGAAGGTACTCCTGTTGCCGTCAAGATATACCGTGTAAGTACTGCTGAAACAGACTATATGCTTGAGTATATCATTGGAGACCCACGTTTCAAACGAGTCGGTCGTCGCAGCAGGACCTTGATTCCCCAGTGGGCCCTCAAGGAGTACAAGAACCTGCATAGATATCACGAGGCAGGTGTTCGCGTTCCCAAGCCTCTTGACATTCAACAAAATGTCCTCGTTATGGAGTTCATTGGTGACGTTGATTCTGGGACACCTGCAAGATTGATGAAGAATGTAGAAATCGAGTCACCTGTTGACACGTTCAACGAAATCATCAATATGATTCAGACAGGCTATGTAAAAGCTGGACTAGTCCATGCTGACCTTAGCGAGTATAACATTCTGTGGCATAATGGTCCTGTAGTAATAGATGTCTCACAAGCGGTCCTCAAGACGCACGACAATGCAAAGCGTTACCTGCTCCGGGATATTAGCAATATCACAACCTTTTTCCAGAAACTGGGGGTCGAAGCTGAGAACCCAATAGAGATAGCAAAAGAGATACTGTCCTCTGGTGAAGAGTAAATGCACTTGTATGAAACTGTAAGGGTGCCAGCTGAGCGTGTTGGCGTGATTGTGGGTCGTAACGGCAGAGTGAGAAAGAGAGTAGAGAAGCTAACGAACACAAAAATCGAAGTGGACTCGGAAGGCATTGTAAAGATAACTGGTCGCGAAGACACAGAGGACCCAGTCTTAGCGTGGAAAGCTAAGGACATAATTCGAGCAATGGCTCGTGGCTTCAGCCCAAAGAATGCACTGTCTCTCATCGATGAAGATTCACGTCTAGTTGTCATCTCATTGCGCGAAGTGGTAGGGTCTTCTCCCAACCAACTAAAACGAGTAGCTGGAAGAATCATTGGAGAAAATGGACGAACTAGACGAGCAATAGAGCAGATCACAGAGGCCAGAATATCAATCTATGGAAGAACTGTGGCTCTCATCGGATATGATCCTGGGCTCCAATATGCCCAGAAGGCTATTGACATGCTCATTGGTGGAGCCCCCCATGGTGCAGTATATGCGATGTTAGAAAGAGCAAGAAGAGATATGACCAGAATTGGGGCAGAGCTCTGGGAAGACACTGATCTCTAAGTGATGTAATACCCGAGCTAATAATACCAATGTCCTTCTTGGCAGTTGAAAAATGACCGTGCTTAATCAGTCTGTGGAAGGTTTTCGTAGTATTTCGCCTGCTGAGTTCTTCTACAGAAACCGCCAAATGGCAGGGTTTGGGAACCCAACACAATCAGTCTATTCTGCTGTGAGAGAGCTCGTTGAAAACAGTCTAGATGCTTGCGAAGACGCACAACGTATTCCTCAGATAAGGATTGCAATAGACAGTCAGTCATCTGACATATTGAGTATCGAAGTAGCTGACAATGGCACAGGACTTCCATATCAGCATGTGCCCGAGGCATTTGGGAGGGTTTTGTACGGGAGCAAGTATGATCAGAAACAGAAGAGAGGCACATTTGGGCTGGGAGTGACAATGGCCATCCTGTATGGCCAGATCACTACAGATTCACCAGTAGTTATTCATACTCAAAACAGCTCCGGGCCGGGAAGAGCCTACAGTCTCCTGATTGATGTAGAAGAAAATATGCCAATTATAGAGAGTGAACGGGAACAGGTCCGGTCCAATGACGGTACGACTGTGACTATCACACTCAGGGGTGATTTGAAACGAGCTCGAGAACGAGTTGCTGAATACATTCGATTGACCACAATCGCTTCGCCCCACGCGGTAGTCGTGTTGGACTTTGGTGGTAACGAGATGATCAAAGTAGGCGGTTGGTCTAAGAGAGTCCCCGAAGTTCCTATACCCTCCAAACCGCACCCTAGAGCTGCGGATTTGGAGTTATTGAGGAGATTGATGACTAAGAGCCCTTCAAAGAAGCTTCACGATTTCCTAGTCGACTCATTTCAGCAGGTGGGCTCCAGGACCGCTTCGCGCTTTCTCAAGTTCCTGAGTCTTGACTCAAGCGTTATAATCGAATCACTTTCTCGTGCTGATATATCTCGTCTAAGTACATCCCTTCGGAGGTTTGATGGATTTGGGCGTCCCGATAGCAAATGCCTCAGTCCAGTTGGCGAGGAAGCCTTCCTACTCTCTGTAAGGTCACTCTTCAGTCCATCATGGATACAGTATTCGAAGCAGAAGCCTTCCGAATGGCAGGGAAACCCATTCTTCGTAGAAGGTATCATTGCACTCGGTAGCAAGTTTCCAAAAGCGGATACACCAACCCTCTATCGATTTACAAACAAAGTGCCCCTGTTGTATGATGCAAACGATGATGTAATGACGAAGATAATGAGGCGTCTCAATTGGAAACGCTATGGATTCTCTGGACCCCTGCCCGTCGCTCTATTCATGCATTTTGGCTCAACAAAGGTGCCTTACAGAGCGGCTGGAAAACAGTCATTGGCGCATACGATTGAAATCGAAACAGCTGTTACTGGTCTAATTCGAACGCTGGGACGCGGATTGAGGAAGCATGCGGGCCACCGCGACCAATCCAGACGCGATGCAAGAAAGATGCGCGAGTTCTCAGAAATGTTTAACCTTGTAGCCAAGTACGGTCCGGCCCTCGCAGATGCAAAACCACCTTCTTCTACAGCACACATGGTCAAAACCCTCTTTGAGGTGAACACTGATGTCTGAACAGAGTCCAGTCGACACACTCAAGGCAATAGGATTGCGAATAACCGCAGCCATAGAAGAAGGTAGATTTCCTGTAGTAGAGCTACCAAATCGGGCTACTGACAATATAGAGTTCGATTCAAAACTCAACCAATTTGTTCTGGGAAGCTCTCGAGTGAAGAGAGACTCAAGCAATCTGAAACATATTCGTAGCTTTGCTCAGCTCACATGGGTGGCAT
>JASFEL010000038.1:0-7105 GCA_050124855.1 Candidatus Thorarchaeota archaeon
ATTGGGTGTACAGATGTGATACTTAGCAAGTCTGCTTCAAAATCACCAGTAGAAGAAAATGCATTTCCCTCGTATCCTATCAGAAGCTCAACCTTTTCAGTGCCAAGTTTTTCTGAGAATGACCAGAATGCATCGTTCAATATGTCTTCACTTGACTGTCTGACCCAATCTTCAGCAGGCGGTCGTGTAGGTATGGAAATATAGGCCCTCTCAATTTCGAGTCCAGCTAAGAAGTCGGCAATCATGCAAATCTCGTCAGAATAATCAACTCCATCAATGAACATTGTTTCAGTGATGATTGCTCCTTCATACTCTTTTGAGAATTCGACAATTCCGTTCAATATTTCCTCTACACGGAGTGATCTGTGAGGCCTATCGATTCTTCTCCACATATTCTCACTTACAGCATCGATTTTCAGGGACACCAAATCAAACTCGCATAGAGTATTTCTCACGTTCTTCTCCCACATGAGTGAGGCATTGGTAAGTATAGCTATGGGCAGGTCCAATTGACGTAGTAGTTCTATCTCGCGATGGAGATTCAAGTCAAGTGTCGGTTCACCGTCTGGCACAAAAGTCAGATAGTCTATTCCCTCTTCATTCTCTCTGATTTTATCAACATGTCTCTTAGTTTCCAGAAAGATCTCTTCGGGCTCGTAGAACGCCTTTCTGACAGGAGTCATTCTAGTGGTCTTTCCAAGCTGGCAATAGACACATGAGTAAGTACAGGTCTTCGCAGGAATGTTGTTGATGCCTAAACTTCTCCCTAGACGTCGAGAGGGAACAGGACCATATGCCATCATAGGGTTTTCCACTATCTTCCCCTTCGTCTGTTTAGCCGGCGACCTGCACCCCTGCGGGCAAATCCCATTCTATGTTGTCTTTGATAAAATACAGGAGGAGCATATCTCCTCTGGAAATAACGTAAGCCATCTAGAGTTCTATATCGAAGCCATGCGTGGGGAGTTGCAGCAGCAGAGGCTTGGGGGACTGGAGGAAGTGGTACTCCCTGTGTCCACCTCTCATAATTCCGTGGTATGAAGTGTGCACATGCGTTGTCCTTGGCATCCACATTGGTGTTGTGCAGCATGCACCTTCCATCTACAAAGTGGGCGCAGTCTTCATGTCGTACATTCGGAAATCGACTTTCAGCCAAGGTCATCAAACAAATTATGTGAATATGCACAGATTAAATATTGGGTATGACCTTCACCTATTGATGTCACTCTAATCTCCAAATAGACAAGTGGACTGAATCCGTTTCTGTTGCTCCACTGTAGAAAGGGTTCTACATCTCAATAGAAGGCCTTAATTCTAACATCGCAATGGACGCAATAAGCTCTCCCATCCTCTCCGAAATCTTTGCCAGCAAATCTGTTCTTTTTCTTGCACCAAGGACACTTGACCTCCGCCTGAAATGCCAAAGGGATCACTCCCAACTTCGCGAGGAAATCGACCTCATTCTGGCGACGAAGCGCTATATTGAAATCGATTGGTGGTGCGCCACCAAGAAGGATGACAGTCAGTTTTCCTGCGGGTGCGTCTGTTTCATGTTCGAATAGATAGTCTCTGTCCTCTGAAGAAGGCTCGATTGAAGAGTCGAATTCCAAAATGACTGTGATCACATGATATCGATTGGTATGCTTTCCGGTTTCTATCTCATTCAAGAATAGAGCAATGGTTGTCTGATCTGTAGTCCAGACTCTCTTGTACACATTATTGGGATGATTGTCCACTGCATTGAAGATGTGTATGACCTCTGACTTCTTCAGATCCACTTTTAGCAATCGTCAATCTCCTACAGCCTTCAGATTGTATACCTTGAACTGATAGATATCATACTCCTCTAGCGCTTTAATTCTTGAGTATAGAATTGGCCATTATTCCATTCTCGGGATTCAGGTCAAGCATTTTGCATCTAGGACCTTACCTCGCATCCTTTGGATTAATAAAGGGGGGACAATAGGGCAGTCAACAGCCTGCGTGCGAAAGGAAGGGTCGGATAATGAACCTGTTCGAGATAATATGGACAGAAATGCTCAGAGATGCTATGCCTTGGGCCAGTCAGTTCTTTCTAGCAGTCACAGAGCTTGGCGGCTCAAACGCATATTTACTGATACTCGTGATTGGGTTCTGGGCAGTCAATAAACGGGAGACCATTGTTTTTGGGTTGATCTACCTGTTCTCTGGTGCGATCAATTTCTGGTTGAAAGGCACCTTTGCCAACCCGCGTCCGCCAGTCTCTGATTGGCTCCCAGGCGCGACAGCATCTGGCTATAGCCTACCCAGTGGGCATGCCCAAAGCTCGACAGTTGTCTATAGTTGGTTGAGTATCAAGCTCAAAAAGTGGTGGACAACTATTGCGTTCATCACAGTGATACTCTTGGTAGGCATCTCACGGGTCTATCTTGGTGTTCATTGGTTAGGCGACGTACTGGCAGGCTGGGCTGTGGGTCTGCTCATAGTACTCGCACTCTGGAGATTTGAAACACCAATCAGCACTTTCCTTTCCAGATACAGTCGCGATGTTCTTTATCTTGCCCTTCTATGTCTTGGCATCGTTGCCACTATAATTACTGAACTAGTCTTCACAGCTCCTGGTGATGACTTTGGTTCCACGGGCGGGCTGATTATAGGGTTCGCCATAGGACTATGGCTGGAAGGGAGATATGTCAATTTCGCAACTGAGGCTCAGAATGGTCAGAGATGGCGTTTGGTGCTTCGCGTGATTTTTGGCATAGGTGTCGTTCTCATCTTCATGTATGGTCTGCCACTTTTCCTCCCATCAGAGACTTTGTTTCGATTGATTCGCTATGCAGTCGTCGGATTTGTAGGTTCCTTCTTATGGCCTTTGATCTTCACTAGGATTGGTCTGTAGCAGGAATGAACCGGTGGGCCGCTAATAGGAGGAAATCTCTTTGAATGACACGGGACTGAAATTAGGGGTGTAGATTTCACTTCTTGAGCTTGGGCAGGAGTCTGCCTGTTCTCTCCATATACTCCCTGTACTCCTCACCAAACTGCTCCAAGAGCATAGATTCCTCGTCACCCACTCTAACCATGTAGAGCAGAGTCCAAGTCGCTATTCCAAACACTCCCACGATAAGATTCGCACTGATCAGAGCAGTCGCTATCACCATGATGTAGAAGAAGGTGTACATGGGGTGCCTGACACTAGCGTACGGTCCAGCGGTAACAAGCTTATGCTCTTCTCCCAGTTTGAGCATCATTGACCAGTGTTGTCCTAGTGTTTTATGGACCCATGCAAGCAGAATAAGTCCTGTGACAAAGAAGATGATGCCAAAGAATCTGAAGAACTCATGTAGCGAGAATGTGAAGTAGTCCAGCCAGTTGGTCAGTATGTAGATAACTGGAATGCCTAGCATTCCTATGAAGTTAAGAAGCACAAGCAACCTCTCCCTTGCCGGTTTCTTGTCCTCGACCTTCTCGGTCTTTGAAGCGCTTATGACGCTAGGAGCTCGAATTAGAAAGAAGGCTATTATTAAAACACCGAGCGCTATTCTGTAGAAGATCTCCTCCATCTTTATCAGACGCCTCCAGAAACTGTGACACCTAAAACGATGTTAGCATGCCTTTACACTTTTCGACTCTTCTTTAGATTGAATCAATGCATTGGTCGATGGATATTAAAGTTAGAGGCATCTAACATTCTAAGGGTGTTTATTCCATGACTTCTGAAATCTTCTTCCGCATCTCGTTCGTTATCCTATGGATTATGCTCGGAATTGTCAGAGGATATTATGGACGGAAGACTAAGACGCATGATAGTCTGGTTGGAATTAAAGAAAAGCTGAAGACAGCAGATCAGGAGATGGGAAGGGGTGTCATGATTCTCACAGCGATCATCACCATAGTGGGGGGAGCCGGACTCATCCTCTATCTCTTGTCACCGCCTTGGTGGGTTTGGACAAAGCTGCCTCTGGGAGAACTTGTACAGTGGCTGGGAATAGTCATAGCAATCCCGCCTCTCTTTTACTTGATTTGGGTCCATCGACACCTCGATACGCAATGGTCTATTGCCTTGGAGCTACAAGAGGATCACAAGTTGATAACTAGCGGTCCTTACAGTCGAGTGAGACATCCAATGTATCTTGGGATATTCGTCTATACTGCAGGGCTGATACTCATTGCCTCAGACCTGCTTGTGTTTATCTTCTTCGCATTCTCAATATGGGTGAACTATAGGAGAATCCCGAGTGAAGAAAAGATGATGATTGCGCAGTTTGGGGATGAGTATAGTGAGTATATGAAGCGGAGTGGTCGACTATTTCCTCAATTTCATCGGGATGGATAAGAAAGACGATAATTCGGAAACACTAAAGCGGTCTGTTGACTATTCTTATCGAGCTATGATGTCTGATGAAGTAGAAAGGATTGACAATTTGGAAGAGGTAGCTATTACGGCTTTTGATGCAATATTTGGGGGGTCCGATACTGTTGAGATAGATGACAATGTCTATCCAATAAGACAGACATCGAAAAGCAAGGTCAGACTTGTTGAGAGAGGAGGATACACCTACATCGAACAGAACCCACACAAGAACTCCAAATGGGCGAAGCTGGCAAAAGAGGGCCATCAGATAATGTGGGTAATGCAGGGTCGGAGATATCTTGCACAGGTGAAGGATGGCAAATTCCTGAACTTGAAGAGAAAGAAATGACTCGTTATCATTCGAGAAGCCCGATTGCTAGGGGAACATGTCAGTTAGAATTCTGACCGCTTCCTTGACGAAGCTAGGGCAGACCTCCTCGAAGCGACCTTGCTCAATTGCTTTCTTCTTAGCCTCAAGGTCGCTCATTTTCACTCCTGTCAAATCATCGCATATGATCGTCCCGAACTGTTCTTTGAATCTTGACAGCAACTCTGAAGACTGCTTGTAGGTCTCTGCTTTGTGTTCTCTTACGTCTGAAACCTTCTTCCCTACTAGCAAACCAATAGCCATCATCGCTCCTGAGAGGGCACCGCATTGCTGACCTGTATAGGTGATTCCTCCGCCAAATCCTGAAGCCAATTGGGTTCCCTCATCGAAGTATACCCCTTTGTGTTCCAATATAGCTCGGAAGACTGCTTGAGCACAGTTGTACTCATTCGAGAAGTATTTTGAAGCGGCCTCAACGACGCTCTCTGATACCATGATTTTCACCTGTTTTCGTCATATTCCTGCTAACCACTATTTAACAAAACCTCTACCATGATGAGAATGTGACTGCAACCTTCGAGGTGAGAATGCTGTAGGAACAGGGTGTTAAGACGCAGCATGGCGTAGATAGACTGACCTTCAGACACCTGATTCCTCAATAATCTCTTTGAGTTTGGTTTCTAAATATCGGGGGAATTTCGTAAGTGTGAGTGACACTAGCAGTGTACTCGACGTGACAAAAGGAGCAGCTCTAATTTGGTGTGCTATCCTTTGTGAATCGAGATTGCTCCCCACAATAAAGATCGCGAACAATACTTCCTCAGATTCCGAAGTCCATGGGCCCCAAAACTCATCAGGATATTCACTCCGAAGCCACTTAATGAGTTCATCTTCTGATATCATCTCATCATCCCAAGTGATGCGTACCATGATATCAACCATTTCTCCAACCGCTGGGCCGAAGCTGACTGTGAATCTGATGTCCCCGCCTTCCATCAACTCTTTCAGTGCTGTGCGGATAGTCTTGGATGCCAATCCAGTCATTTTGGAAATCTCATTTACCTGCATACGAGCATCCTGAATCAAGCATTTCAAGACCTTCAGCTGTACTCGTGAGAATTTGGCTGTGCAACCCTGCCCAAGGTTTATCGCATGTTGTGTGTGAAATTCAACATTCTGGACCTCGTCTAGGTCTCTCAAGAAAGCTTCATACTCTTCTAGCATGGCGATACTTGGATGGTCACCTCCAACAGAATACCCTCCCCCACTCATACTCACTAATTCGCCTACATCCGTAACCATGGGGTTTTCTCCAATTCGTGATACAAAATCCTGAATGTCTTCAGCCCCATCGGTTTGGATAAGTCCCAGAAAACAACCCACGCCTGCTGCTTTACTGTTGAGTATCACTACGAAGCGTCTTATTACCCCGCTCTCAAGTATCTTCTCAACACGATTCCTGGTTGCATTTGGACTTAAACCAATCTTTCTAGCAATCTCTCTATAGCTTGATCTGCAGTTACGGAGCAATTCTCGAAGGATCATCATGTCGATACTGTCCAGAGTATCCACCAACCATCTAGTGTTGCCGGCGACACATCTTGTTTCCAAATGTTTGTCACAAACTATAGAGGTGATTTTGATTTATCAGTTGCCATTACTAGTGAGTAAGATTATTTCTCGACCCGAATATGATTGGACTTCAGACTCCTACATCTTCCAGTATTTCTTTGAGTTTTATTTCTGAATAGTAGGGGAACTTCGTAGCTGATAGGGATACTAGTAGAGTAGATGATCTGACGAATGGGGCCTCCCTGATTTGTTTTCCAATCCGTTCCGCATCGAGAAGGCTTCCGACAAAGAAGTCTGCAAACATCACCTCCTCAGACTCTGAAGTCCATGGAACCCAAAACTCATCGGGATATTCACTCCAAAGCCACTCGATCAGGTCTTCAAGTGATATCATCTTTTCGTCCCAAGCTATCCGGTAAAATACATCGACAATTCCTAATGCCGGTGGATCGAAACTGGCTGTGAACCTGATATCACCACTATCCATCAGCTCTCTCAGTGCTCTACGGATTGTCTTTGACGCCATTCCAGTCAGCTCAGCTATCTCGTTGACTTGCATCCGAGCATCCTGCATTAGGCATTTCAGGACCTTCAGCTGTACTCCTGAGAACTTAGCCGTGACCCCTTGTTCGAGGTGAGTTTCGTGCATTGTATGAATCTCAACAGACTGAACCTCGCCCAAGTCTCTCAGGAAGGCCTCATACTCATCTAGCATGGTGTGGCTTGGATGCTCGCCTGCGATGACGTATGCACCCCCACTCACATACGCCAATTCGCTTACGTGTAGAATCATAGGGTTCTCACCAACGCGTGAAGTAAAATCCTGAACGCTCTCAGTTCCATCTGTAAAAGCAAATCCCAAAAAGCAACCA
>JASFEL010000039.1:0-7103 GCA_050124855.1 Candidatus Thorarchaeota archaeon
AAAGGAATCATATTTTCTGGTAAGCCCATGTCCGCTATTCTTTCTCCAAGGGCTTGAAATTGTTCTTTGAGCTCCGAAAGCCCCTTGCATTCCAAATTGGGTTTTAATCCAGCAAAGGGATTAGGTGTGATTCCTTTGGACTCTAGCCATTCACCTAGTATCCTAAATGTGTTAGATATTCCGGCCATTCCAGCCCAATTACCAAAGAAGATTAACCGTCTGCCCTTCTCGTCAATGACACGCTCATAGTCTATGAGAGTCGCACCCACATCAAGAATCTGTTGGAGCATGTCCATGTTTTCATCTTGTCCCTTGATTGTATGGCTGAAGAAAATGTACACTTTCTCCCTTTCGAAGAAGTTGCTCGGCATTTCTTTGATTCCAAGAACCACAGGGACTTCACTTCCTTTCAGAGGTTGAATCTCTGCGCCAACTTCGGTGAAATCGTGAGCAGTAAAAGCTCGTTGATCACTAGGTTCCACAACAAATCGAATATTGTGTTTACTTGCAAGATCGGCGATATGCTTGGGGACGATAGGTACTCTTGACTCGAATGGTTTTTCTTCGCTTCGAAGTCCAATAATGTTCATCTAGGAGCTCCTGCCTGCTTCCAAAAGGCAACTCGCGTGGAACACTTCCATTGCATTAACCTTTCCATCTTGGAACAATTTTGTATTACTAAGCCTGAAAATGCGAACATGTGTTCCAATTTCTATGGTATTTTTCCTCTATCTTTATGATTGTAAGCGTGCACGTGAAACCAATGCTCGACGTGTTTCTTTCACAAAGGAACTGTATGGATATGCCTATTCATGGAAAACAAAGACCGGAATTAAACAGCGAAGGAAACCAGGTCTCATTGATACGTCAGAAGGTGCATATGCAGTGGCAGATTCCGCAATATTTGTACCTGGTGAATACAGATCTCTCTTTGATTCGCTGTTCGCATCATATTCAGACATCTTGAAGGCCAGGATTTTCGAAGTTATAAGAGAAGTATGATGTTTGGAACACGTGTTCCAATATCTGACACACCCCTTGATTTCCATTAGAAACTTTTGAAAGTTTCGATACTTTTCGAATTAGGTAAATATAAATAGTCGTTTATGGAGCTCGCATTCATCTCCATTTTATCATATCATACATTCACCGCTCTGATCACACCATTTTATCATCTCCACTGGAAATGAAGGGGTGCCAGACTATAATACCTGGATATAGGGTACGTCAATATATTAGAACACGTGTTCCAATCTAGTAAAACTATTCAATCTATTGTATTATATGTATTACAGGATTAACAAGATCACTATTTCCAATACCACAAGGTTGATAGACTGAGTTATCTCCGGACGATTCATCCCAGTTACAGCTAGGGAGATCGGAGGCTAGGTAGTTGACCAAACCCAAAGAACTTCTTGAAGACAAAGTGGGAAAGAAATCTCTTCTTCTTGCTAACGAGGCAATTGCACGAGGCGTTCTTGAAGCTGGAGTACGACTAGTTGCACTTTATCCTGGTACCCCAAGCAGTGAAATTGGTAACAATCTCACATTCATGGCACCTCACATACCAAACTTTTACTTCGAGTTCAGTGCCAATGAAAAGGTCGCCTTGGAAGTTGCTGGTGCAGCCGCAGTTGCAGGCGTACGATCAATGATGGTATGCAAGGGGCCAGGTCTAAATGTCGCAGCTGATCCATTCTTTTCATTGACTTATGTTGGCGTACGTGGTGGTATGGTCATCGTGGTTGCGGACGACCCTAGTATGTGGAGTTCGCAGAATGAGAATGACAGTAGATACTATGCTCTAATGGGCAATATGCCAATGGTTGAACCAGCTGACCCTGCCGAAGCAAAGTCCATGCTCATTGAGGCATACGAAATATCGGAGAAACTGGAACTTCCAGTGCTTCTAAGGACAACCACACGTGTCAATCATACAAGAGCTCCTGTGGAGTTTGGAAAAATCAGAGAGCGTCCTACCACTGTGGAGTTCGAAAAGGATCCATTTCGATTCGTTCCAATACCATCAGTTGCAAGAAAACGTCATCCCATACTTCTTGAAACCATGAAGAAAGCGATGGAGGTTTCTGAGTCAACTCCTCTTAACTTTGCACACGGTGAAGGAGACCTTGGAATAATCACCAGTGGGGTAGCATACAACTACGTCCTTGAAGCACTTGCATCAATGAAGATTTCAGCAGAAGTCCTCAAACTTGGCATGACTCATCCAGTACCCGAAAGGAAAATTGGGGAATTTCTCAAACATCACAAGAGAGTTGTGATTGTTGAAGAGCTCGAACCGTTTCTGGAAACCCATGCAAGAAGGATTGCTCAGGTCAACAAAATATCTGTTGAAATTCTTGGAAAAGAGCAGGGGTACTTCTCTCGAGCCTTTGAGTATAATTCACGAATTGTCATTACAGCATTTTCCAAGATTGTAGATCATAATACACGTATTAACTGGGAGGAGATAGACAAAAAGACTGGAGAGCTTCCTGATTTACCACCAAGACCCCCACTTCTCTGTGCGGGATGTCCTCACAGAGCAACTTACTATGCTATCCGAGCTGCCACTCGGGGAAAAGCAATTTACCCCTCAGATATAGGATGTTACACTCTTAGTATCGCACCACCGCTCGAAACTGCTGACATTCTATTTGACATGGGATCTTCAATCACTACTGCCTGCGGAATTGCTCGTGTTACAAATCAAGACGTCGTGGCCACAATTGGTGACAGTACTTTCTTTGCTTCTGGATTACCCGGTATTGCCAATGCAGTTTACAATAGTCATCCCATCAGTTTAGTAGTTCTTGACAATCGAACCACAGCAATGACTGGACATCAGCCACATCCTGGTACAGGAGTGACTGGAATGCAAGAGAGGGTATTACCTCTAGATATTGCAGAAGTTTGCAAGGGGCTTGGTGTCAGGTATGTCAAGACCATACAGCCTTTCGATTCAATGGCAACTCTTGTAGCAGAAGTCAGGAAAATGGTCACATGGGTCAAAGAGAACCAAGCACCAGCAGTGATGGTCTCAATAGAACCATGTGCTCTTCTTACAGCTGCCGAACGGCGCAGAAGTGGCGAATATCCTTCCAAGTATTATGTAGATGAAGAAACATGCAATGCGTGCAAGCGCTGTTTGAACCGATTATCCTGCCCGGCAATGTATCTTAATCCAGAAACCGAAAAGGCAGTAATAGACGAAACATTGTGCAATCTGTGTGGTACTTGTGTTTCGGTTTGTCCTCAAGGTGCGATTAAGCAGGAGGAGGCATAGCCATGTCTGGTAATAATAGTAATACAATCAATATTGTAATCACTGGTGTTGGAGGTCAAGGTGTTCTTACTCTTGCTGAGATTCTCGCAAACGCAGCACTTGCAGGCTCAATGAATGTTCGTGTCGGTGAGATTCATGGAATGGCTCAACGTGGAGGGCATGTTGTGTGTACTGTTCGGATTGGAGATGGAGCAAAAGGACCGATAATAGATCCCGGTACTGCGGATCTATTGGTAGGATTTGAGCCAATTGAAACTCTACGGGAGATTCAGACCATAGCAGAAGATGGATCCGTGCTAGTAAGCTCTCATATTCAGTATCCCGTAGCAGTATCAATGGGCAAAGCAGAATATCCAGAACATGAGGAAATCATTAGCAGTATCAGGAAGTTTACAACCCGTATTCTTGAGATTGATGCCATGGCCTTGGCACAACAGGCTGGTAGTTCTTTGTCAGTGAATATGGTAATGCTAGGTGGAATTCTTGGGACAAGAATCACACCTATTCAGAAGAAGACAGCAATTGACATTGTACGGACAACATTCCCAAAGAAGTTCGAAAAGACCAATTTACAAGCTCTTGAGCTTGGAATGAAAGCGATTGAATCACTACTCTAGCATTTGGCAGCTGCAATAGCTATCTGTCCAGCTGAAACGCCCCCATCCCCAGGTGGTACCTTATCATGGATGAGAGGTTTCTTTTTTCTGGAGTTAACCACATCAACTATTTCTCTTGTAATAATCCGATTCAAGGCTACACCTCCAGAAAATCCAACATACTCAATGTTTTCAGCTTCAGCAATATCACATGCCATATTCGCAAGCGCCTGACCAATGTGCCGCTGTACGGCATATGCTATTTTGGGGATGGAAATTCCTTCTTTCTTAAGGTTCAGAATCCTAATGAGAGAGTCTACGGGGTTCAGCTCAATCACATCACCATTTGAAACAAAGCTCGGTTCAATAGTAAGATCGGAATCAGATGCATGAGCTTCCAGTTTCATAGGACACTCTCCATCATAGGAATTCTCAGAACAGATTCTCAATGCGATTGCCGCTGCATCAAGGAATCTTCCTACACTAGTGCTTCGAAGAACATTGATGTCCTGTTTTCTTGCACGCAAAAGTAATGAAAGAGTTTCTTCTGAGAGGTCCATATCTGAGGCAATTCGTGATCCTGCCAACACCGTCAAGATATCTTCTGTTTCAACTGCATTTCCAAGGATACCTATCAGAGACCGTGCTGCATATCTCGCAGAAAGGTCGCCTCCAGGATACAAGCTTGGTGACAGTCCACCTCTTCTGTGAAAATCTGTTCCGTTTCCAACAAGGATGTCTCCACCCCATCCTTCTCCATTGGGACCATAGCCATAACCATCTGCTGTAATACAAACAATACTTGTATCAAGACTCATTTTATGATCAACGAGCATACTTGCAAGATGTGCATGATGGTGCTGTACCCGATATAATGGCACATTCATTTCGGAGGAAAGCTTCTCCGCAAGGTCTGTACTCAAGAATTCTGGATGCAAGTCACATGCGTATCCATCGACACCATCGATACCAAGCAGAAACATCAGATGATCGATGCTGTTTCTGAGGAAGTCAATGTTCTCGACTCGATTAGTATCACCGATATGCTGAGTCATGTATGTTTTCTTGGACTTGAGGACCGCACCAGTAGATTTCAATTCAGGTCCCACTGCAACAACCTTTATTGAAGAATGAATATGGTTCATTGCCAAAGGTTCGGGTACATAACCTCTGGCACGTCGAATGAACACTGGATTTTCACTGCCAACGAACTTGATCACTGAATCATCTGCTCTCTGATGGATTCGTCGATTGTGCAGCAAGAAATAGTCTGCCACCCCGCCCAACTCAGAAGTTATCATTGATGGGTCTATGTACATTGGAACACCTGTAGGATTTGCACTTGTCATCACCAAGGCATCCTCGTTGAGGTTGTCAAACAGAAGATGATGAAGTGGAGCATAGGGTAACATGACACCCAATGTATCTAGGCCAGGCGAAATCTCTTCAAGTGATTCTTGAGGTAGGCTTGAACCATCACGCTTCTTGACTAAGATGATAGGCCTTCGCCAAGTTTTCATAAGCTGTAGTTCATTTTCTGTGGGTACACTGAACTGAAATAACACCTCAGGATTTTTGGCCATGATGGCAAATGGCCGTTGAAACCTATTCTTTCTCTCCCTCAGAACTCTAATCGGTTTATAGTCTGAGGTCTTTGTCACAAGATGCGTTCCACCTATTCCATGAAGTGCGAGGACAGAATTACTCTCTAACAGATGTGCTGCCTGATTGATACAGTTGATTCCCTTCAACAGTTTTCCGTCTGCATCATAGAGCTGGTATCTTGGTCCACAACTATCACACGCTGTTGTCTGAGCATGATATCTTCGATCCAATGGACTTGTATAACCTGTATTACAAACATTACATAGCGGAAAATCTACCATCGTGGTGTTTGGCCTGTCATAGGGAAGACTAGTGATAGTTGAGTATCTTGGACCGCATGCGGCGCACGAAGTGAAGGGATACTGATACCATCGTGAATCAGAACTTCTTAGCTCTCCAACACAGTCTTCACAAATGGCAATATCAGGAGGCATCTCTGGGGCAGACTCTTTAGATCTCTTTGTAGATGACTTCTTTATTGAAAAGGAATCAAAGGTGTTTGTTGCTGATTCCCATTCAATATCAACCGAATCAATACGTGAAATGGAGGGAGGGCTCGAATGCAGGTGTTTGAGGAAGTCATCAATCTCACTACGATTCCCTTCGACAACAATCTGAACACCAGCATCCCCAAGATTAAGCACAAATCCTACCAATGAGTAGTCAGTGGCAATTCGATAGACAAAGGGCCTGAATCCAACTCCTTGGACAATGCCAGTCACATGGATTTCTGCTCTTTGCTTCAAGTGAATCTGTCCCCACTATGTTGAACCGGTATCAGTTGTAGATATTAATCCAATGAAGTGGCATGTGCAAAGTACGATAGTTCATTATATGACCTCTTAAGGCGCTAATGACCACAGAGTCGTGAACTGACGTGCGTGCTTCAGGTGACAATTCCCGGCCCTTGCTGTTCGAACCAGAAACTACTCCTTCTATCCTAGCGAGTATTCCCGACTGCTTCAGGAGTATTCTTCTGGAAACCGTAGAGAAGCTAAGGAAGAAAGAGAAATCCACTTTGCTCTCGAGCAACAGTCTGGCCAATAGATTCATTCTTGAGAGATGGGGAATTCGACCGTCACAAAGGAAGCGATATCGGAACCTATTCACACAAGTACGGAAACAATGTCGTGCAATATTCCAACACTATCTCACGTGCGGCAGAGTCGAGTGGACTTCAAACAACATGAATTATGTCTTTGGTGTTTTCAAGTTTGATGAGATACGTGGCAATCTGATCCTTGGATTTATACTAACCCCTCCCGAGTCAGAATGGAAACTGCCCTTCAGGTAGCTCTCAACTATTAATTGTTGTATTACGAGCATATCACAAGCTTGTTCCGGGAAGGTTTATGACTTCAGATGTATACAAAATTGTATCCATACAGACATACGTAACTGAGGTACGAAAGGAGTATTATGAAGCCTCCTTTTCCGATTTCCTCCATTTTGAGGCTAGCACAAATGAGTCAGAAAAGTTCCAAAGCCAAACGTCGTGATACTGTGAAACAACTTGCAGATGGGGCACAAAGGGTCTTGCAGGAACCTATCATGAAGGCATTGCTCAACCAGTCCGCGCTTACGAAAGTTCAGCTAGAAACCCTTCTGATAGA
>JASFEL010000040.1:0-7090 GCA_050124855.1 Candidatus Thorarchaeota archaeon
CGAAGCATGGCACAGGGCGAACGCCGGATGAAGAGGAAGACGAAGGGTTACGGCTCATTCCCGAAAAACATCCAGAAGCGTTTTGCAAAGACTACAAAGAAGACTGTGCTCAAATACAAATGCAAGGATTGCGAACACACCTTCCAGGCAAAGGGGATTAGGGTGAAGAAACTCGAAGTACTTCGAGTATAGGTGAAGATAATGACTAAGGGAGAGATAGTTCAGCAGCCAAGGTCACGGTTCCTGAAGGTCAAGTGTCTGGATTGCGAGAATGAACAGATCATCTTCGCTCACGCTACGACCGAAGTGAAATGCCTGAAGTGTGAAAAGGTATTAGCTCGACCGAGTGGCGGCAAGGCAAAGCTTGAGGCTATCGCACGAGAAATTGAAGAGTATCCTTGAGACCGATAGACCTCTACAGAGTCTGTCAATTCCTTTTCACTCCCAAATCTATATTAGCACACCATTGTGGATTCCCCAGAAGGAGAAGAGATAATGGTCCTGAAACGTGCAGAATGGCCACATCAAGATGAATATGCCATTGCAGTTGCATCCAAAGTGGCTCCATATGGCGCATACGTCAAGCTTCCTGAGTTTGGCGACAAAGAGGGCTTCATCCATATATCAGAGGTTAGCAGCACGTGGGTCAGGAACATCCGAAATCATATCCACGAAAATCAACGCGTTGTGATAAAGGTCCTGCAGGTTGACACTCAGAAACGCCACATAGACTGCTCTCTGAGAAGGGTATCTACTGAAGCTAGGAGAGCGAAAAACAATGAATGGAAACGTGCACAGAAGGCAGAGAAACTCCTAGAACTCATAGCAAAAGAAAACGACTTGACTCTTGAGAAGGTCTATGAGAAGATAGGCTGGCCCATGGAGGATGCCTTTGGTGAGATTTACAAGGGACTTGAGCTTGCGTCCGATGTAGGCGTAGACGCACTAGAACACGTTGAGTCAACGAAGAAACTCAAGAAACAGATTGCAGATTTAGCAAAAGTCAGGATCGAGATACCGTCAATTGAAATAGAAGGTGAGATGAAAATTCTTGTTCCCGGCCCTGAGGGCGTCGAGGTCATTAAAAAGGCACTTTCAGAGGGCCTAGCCCTAGGTCAGTCCATGGAAAAATCAACAGTTGAGATTTACACACTTGGTTCGCCACGATACAAGCTAAGAATACAGAGTCCTGATTATCAAGAAGGAGAGGAGGTCCTTTCAGGCATCTTGGGCAAGGTCACCAAGATTGTAGAGGGAAAAGGCGGCTCCTTCGAGTTTGACCGGAAGTAGTGGTCTGTCATGGCTCGCCTCTTTAAGTGTACAGACTGTGCCCAATATACGCTTGAGGAAGAAAAGTGTCCCGTGTGTGGGGGTTCAGTAGTTTCCCCACAGCCCCCAAAGTACAGTCCTCAAGACCGATATGGTGAATACCGCAGGAAAGCCAAGCGGAAATCTAGAGATCAGTTACAATAAAAGAAAGAAATCAATGGCGATTGGCCTTCCTAGACCAATCGCGTTTTGATCTGCTAGTGTAGTTCCACTTCAACCCAGATTGTTGTCCAATCAGAGTCGAAGGTTGGTTCTCCACTGTTAACGTTGTTCCAGAACAGCAGCCGTATCTGATAGTTCATACCAGGGTTAAAGTCTACATCCTGTGTATCTCTTGCGTTCAGTGGAATAAGGAGTTCTATCACATTCTCTCCGCTTGCGAAGAGCGTGGTGTTTGCACCTGAGGTGTCTTCTGCCCATGAACCATCATAAGCGACGTGACCATCATAGAACTCGTGGCCATCATAGTCTACTATAAGAAGGTCCGAATCACCAGGAGAGTCAAGTGGCGCGATTTGTATTCCAAGCGCATCCTCACCCTTTGTGTAGTTGTCCATCTGTATTCCATAGTAGAGATGGGTCGAGTTGATTCCGGTGTGTACAGTTGCAACGTAGTTTCCGCCAAACACTACATCGTAGGTATTGAGATCGGTCAACTCCGAACTGCTCAGATTACCATCAAGCTGGATTGTCTGAAGAGTATCTGGTAGTATCCAATCAGCAGCGGTCCGGTTCATGTATTGCTCATACATTGTGTAGTCTATCTCGTATATCTTGACAGTTCCAAGATTGGAGCTTGTGTATGGATTTACGAAAGCCCCGAAGAGGTCCACTGGCATATGTGAAACCCATCGCTCATCTTGTTGATAGAATGAATCCATCTGAACCCTGTCGGTCGTGAGACCCATGGCTTGGCCTTCCTCCTGACTGACTGGTTCTCCAAAGACCATCAGCTTGTAGAGTGTAGACTCGAAGAATGTATCAAGCATATACTCCTCCTCTATCGTTGTAGGAGTAGTGGGATCGTCCCCCATGTACCACGCATCGTCTATCAGGTCTGAACCAAACCTGTCTTCAGCGATTCGAACCATCCAAGGCCACTTGCCATCATCGCCGCCAGCCCATGATGTTCGATGGCCGAAGTAGACTAGCACATGCGTGGTGTTCCACTGCTTGAATGTCTTCAATGACTCAGTCAGGTTTAATGCCATCATGGCATAGCCCATTAACGCGATTTGCGTCCGGTTCCACGTGGCATTATCGACTATCGTTTCCGCTTCTCCAGCACCATTTATCCAATATCCATAGTCCCACCAGCTTGCCACAATGGCATCTTCTGGCAGCACATCTCGGACATAAGTCATCCCGGTCTGCCAGTCAGTGAACCGAGCTCCTTCTGAGAGTGAGTCCTGTGCAAACTCTGGTGCGCCCACATAGCGGTTGACATAGTCCGCTCCAAGATACAGGTTGAGTGAAAGAAGCAGTCCCACAAATGCAAAAGCCACAATTGCATGTTCTGATGTCAAGGACGAGCTCATTCTGAATCTCCGTCTCTCAAAGACTGACTTCTGTGTGACCACCTTCGAGAAGGGTGATAGCATTCCGTTCACTGCAACCGCAGAGAGTATAGCTACGGCAGGTGCTAGGATTAAGCTAAGACGAATCATGCTACCTGCAAAGTAGACCGAAGTCACTCCAAAAAGGAATATCAGCCAATCCTCGTCACGACCACGCTTGAAGAGGAAGTACAATCCGAGGGGGAAGAAGAAGATTAGGAGATTCAATGTATGATAGAAGCTTCCCCATGGACTTGGTAAATGCTCTGCGACTGAAGCAAAGATTCTCTGGTCCAGACGCACAAAGGGATTAATGACTGTGAGAAACTTAGTGCCTAGTGTCACTACCGGGTTGGATGTAAAGGGTCGGATACCAAGCTCAACTGTTCCTGCATATCCAAGGTATGCTGCAATTCCTGCTATGGGAGTAATTAGCCCTAGCAAAATGGGCTTCATATGAGGTGCTAGAAATGTTGCAGTAGCCTCTCGATATCTCTCTATTCGCAACCAGACTTCGTATCCTGCAAGTAATACTCCAATGCCAATTGGGGCCAAAGTGGAAAATGTTGTGAGGTTGGCAAATCCATTCCGTGGGATTAGTCCCCCAATGAAAATGCCAAGTGCTACAGTGATCAGGTATGAGTTGAGAAGGCGCTTGTTGTAGCGTCCGCTGATAAGCATAACGAATGCATAGAGCGCAAACAGGCCGAGGAGAAAATCGCCACCTCCCCATGAGATCAAGAGATAGCCTAAAGCTAGACCTGCACCTACTGCTGATGGTAGAGAGCCTCGTTTCAGGCTCCTTGTATAGAGGAATGTTGAAACTACAATGGCAAGTACCCCAACGCACTCATTGTCATAGAAACCGGCTACAGTTCTCTGAATGAACGCGGGAAGGAATGCTAGGAGTAGTGCACTAAGAAGACCAACTGTGTTGTTCATGAGCTCGCGTCCCAAGAAGAATGCTGCAATAGCTGTAAGTGCACCCAGAAATGCAGGCATAACAAGGGATACTGTGAGGACATCAACGCTGATTCCAAGTCCATTGAGTATGAAGTAGAAGAAGGCACTTGTGAATGGCACTCCAACATAGGATGTGGTGGTGATATCTCGACCGAATGGGACCCATGTTGTTTGATCAAACCATGTGAAGAATGCGCCATAGCCATTATCGACCACGTATTCGGTCACCTTCAGCTGGAACCATGGATCAAATGCCCGGAGAACTGGTTGTGAGTTGAGAAGTGGGTATAGACGCAGCATTAGAGCAGCGAAGAAAATAATGGTCAAAGCTATGACCAAAATTACGGAGCCCCGTGAAATCTTTGCTTTTGGCCTATGGAAGATTTGTCTGAGAAATCTTCCCGTGGACCGTTTGAACCTGTCGTATCCAGACATATGGAGTGCTCTCTCCGTTCTGACTCGAAGTCATCCGAGCAGATTCTGGTTGTGCTAAAAAGGTTGCTGTTAGTATTACTAGTGTACAGCTGGTTTTGAAACAATAATTAACGTCCACAGATGATGTGTTTACTGTGAAACCGAAAGTCCCTGATCACCAGCCCAGAAGTCTTCATTCAGCGGAAGCTATCAACTCACTATAGGCCTTAGCATCCATCAGAGCGCTCATCTCGCCTTCAAGATTGGATGGTTTGATCTTGAACATCCAACCCTTTCCATAGGGCTCCTCGTTAACAAGCTCGGGAGCGTCTTCAAGATTGGAGTTGACTTCCACAATCTCTCCAGAGAGGGGTGAGAATAGGTCAGAGGAGGCTTTCATGGATTCAACGAGACCACACTCGGAGTCTGCTTCAACACTAGAGCCGACTTCTGGAAGCTCCACAAATGTAATCTCATGAAGTGAGTGTTGGGCGTAGTCTGTTATGCCCACAACCACAAGGTCGCCATCGACCTTTACCCATTCATGATCCTTACTGTATTTCAAATCCTCAGGTACATTAGTTCCTTCAGTCATGATGGTCCACCGTTGATTCCCGGAGTATGTTAGCTGCCTTTAAATCAAACGGCTAATCATGATGACCGGGTTGAACCGTATTTCTCAGGATCATAAAAGGGCCACTTTGTCACTCTAGCCTTTCTGAGCCTTCTCTTGATGTCGATTTCAATTATGTCATCCTCTTCTACGACACCAGGTTTTACATAGGCTAAGCCAATCCCGTTCCGAAGAATAGGCGACATGACTCCACTAGAAACCGTACCAATGGACTCACCCCTAAGCAGTACGTCGTAGTCTTTCCTGGGCACACCACGATCAATCATGACTAGCCCAATTCTAGTCTTGTCAACCCCCTCTTCCTTCTGTCGTTTGAGCTCATCATAACCGATGTAGTGAGGATCGACCTTGAACTTGACTGCATAGCGAATCCTAGCCTCTAGCGGTGAGGTTTCCTCGTCAATGTCATTTCCATAAAGTACCAAGCCTGCCTCCAGACGTGTTGAGTCCCGAGCTCCAAGACCACAGGGTTTGATTCCAAACTCTTCTCCCTGATTGAGAAGCAACTCCCAAAAGGCGATAGCTTTATCCTTCCCCTCATTGTTGAAGGGCGTGTCAAGCAGCAGAATCTCTGCACCGTCTTCTCCCGTATACCCTGTACGGCAGAGGTAGGAGCTGTGACCACCAAGATCTACAAGATTGCTTGTGAACCTTCCATATTCACTCAGGTCACGTCCGGCGATTTTACTCAATAACGTCATTGCCCTGGGACCTTGTACGGCGATCATTGCGATGTTTCTTGTCCTGTCGGTTATTTCTACGTCGAAATTCTTAGCGTGCTGGTTGAGGTGAGCGCTAATCTTAGGCCCATTGTCTGCGTTGGTGACCCAGATATACTTCTGCTCCTCGACTCGGTAGAGCATGAGATCGTCACGAATACCACCGTTTTCATTTAGGCAAGTTGTGTATTGGCCGCCATTCACCTTTAGTTTCCTGACATTATTGGAGGTCATCGTCTGAAGAAACTCTAGGGCCTGTGAACCCTTGATGACGAAGCGAAACATATGGGATGTGTCAAAGAGTCCAACAGAGTTTCTCACAGCCATGTGCTCCTCACGGATGTCGGTATAGCGAACTGGCATCTCCCATCCTGAGAAAGGGACTAAATCACCATTCTTTGCATGCCAATCATAGAGGTGTGTACGTTCAAGCTTGTCATTCATTGCATCTCACCATGGGTTTCGCGATGTCTGGGGCGAATCCACTAGGTTTTATTTCCTTTCCTCTATACCCACGAACGAGGTAGTTCAGAATGACTCCCTATACAGTCAAAGCCGGGAATATCGAGATCGGAGCAGATTTTCCAACTCGGGTAATGGGAGTCGTCAACCTCTCATCAGAGTCCTTCTATTCAGAGTCTGTTGTGGTTGATGAGGAGAGAGTGAGCGAGAAAATACAGCAGATGGAGAAAGATGGTGTAGACATAATTGATGTTGGCGCAGCTTCAACAGCTCCTGAGGGAATCTACAATACTCAACAGGTATCTGTTGAGAAGGAACTTCAGAGGGTGAAAGCAGGTCTAGAAATCATTATGCAAACTGCTAGCGTTCCTATTTCTATCGATACTACATCCTCTATAGTGGCAGAATTCGCTCTTGATCTAGGGGCAGCGCTCGTTAATGATATCTCGGGTCTACAGTATGACTCAGAGATGGCAGAATTAGTATCCAATAGAGATGTACCTGTTGTACTGATGTCGCTTTGTAGGAAACCATGCAAGAGTATCCAGCAGTCTATAGGGGCACTAGCCAAGAGCCTAAATATCGCCCACACGGCAGGGATTGCCAAAGACCGAATAATAGTAGACCCTGGTATTGGCTTTGGAAAGCCTCCAGAAATCGACTTTACATTGATTCGACATCTACAACGATTTACCATGTGGGGGCATCCTGTTCTTGTTGGGGTTTCGAGGAAGGCCTTTATTGGGGACCTACTTGACCAGCCAAATCCAAGTGATCGGCTCACAGGGACCATTGCAGCCACTTCAGTGGTTGTCGCGAGAGGTGCAAGCATAATACGGGCTCATGATGTGATTGAGGCGAGAGAGGCTGCCTCTATTGGGGATAGATTGGGAAACTGGAGAAGAAAAACCGAACAAGATGTAGACCTTCTTAGCATTATAGACGAGCGAGCTGCAGAAATCATCATTGAAAAGATTGGAACAGGTGCTGACATAAAACGGGCTCTATCCAGA
>JASFEL010000041.1:0-7089 GCA_050124855.1 Candidatus Thorarchaeota archaeon
GGGCACATTGCCAGTAACAACACAATCTATGGTACAGAGTGGCATGAATGGCCTGAAGTACCAGATGGAGTTCCCTTGGTATGTGATTTCTCATCAGACTTGATGGCCCGAAAGACTGACGTGAAAGATTTCGGCGTCATCTTCGCAGGGGCACAGAAGAATCTTGGACCGGCAGGAGTCACTCTAGTAATTGTAAGAGAGGATCTAGTTGAGAGAGTACCAGATGATACTCCCACTCTACTGAAATGGAAGACTGAAGTCGAGAAGAACTCCTTGTTTCATACTCCCCCATGCTTTGCAATATACGTGTGCAAATTGGCACTAGATTATTGGAAAGGTGAAGGTGGAGTGGCAGAGGTTGAGAAGAGGAATAGAGCAAAAGCTAAGCTGCTGTATGATATTATCGACTCATCTAATGGCTTCTATAAAGGTCACGCGAGAGAGGATTCAAGATCTCTGATGAACGTGACATTCAGATTGCCCTCTGAAGAACTCGAGAAAAGAGTCGTGGATGAAGGCACAGCGAGAGGTCTAGTTGGACTCAAAGGCCATAGATCTGTTGGTGGGATGAGGGCTTCAATCTACAACGCTATGCCAAAAGATGGAGTAAAAGCTCTGGCAGACTTTCTTGTGGAATTCAAGGAAAAGAACGAGTAGAGAAACAAAGAGAAGGGTTTGACTCCCTTCTCTTCCTTTTGCTGGAACCTTATCGTTTCTTACGCTTCTTGTTGAATTTGGAAACTGCTCCTTCCAATGCATCCTTGATTTCAGGTACCGCATTTTCCATGCAAATCCCCTTGTAAGTCCGTCTCATGAGAGTGCCATTTACCTGAACCTCTATGTTTCGCATGTTCTTGGTGCCAAAGAAAGACTTGAGACTAGATGCAATAGGAATCAGTACTCCCCCCGGCAACCGACTCGCGAGAAGGTCCTCACAGCAACTGCAGTCTAAGACAACGATTGTGTTCTCAGTGTCTACCATTACCTCGACTGGGATTGATTTCCTTGATCTCAAAGACCGTTCTAGACGAAGGTCAAATCCGCCGAGGCGTTTCATTCTTAATCTCATCCATTTGTGTTAGAGTTTGGGCTCAGGAGGAATGCTAGTCATATAACACATTCCATCGGTGTAGTGCATTCCATCGACCACTCATTCCAACTATTTTGCCCGTCTTCTTGAAAGCACTATTGAGAAGACAATCAGTAGTAGGATAAATCCTAGCATGATTGCTATCATCAAGTAGTCGGGTTCAAGGGGAGGCGGCTCAGTCGTTGTAGTTGTTGTAGTCGTAGTGGTGGTAGTCGTGGTTGTCGTTGTGGTTGTGGTAGTAATTGTGGATCCAACAATATACTGGTAGTCGGATGAATTGGACCAGTTGTCTAACGTATCATTGGCTAATATGCGATAAGTGACAGTTGTGCCCATAGGCAGAGCTGGTATGGTTGATTCATAATGAGTCCCATTCCATATCATCGTGATATTGTTCCAATGAGTACCATTATGATAATTCAGAATGGCTGTGTCCACACCGCTAGTATCAGTTACGGTGACACCTATATCAACTGTATCTGTGTCATCTGGAGCACTTGGCTCCTGCGTCGGAGTGCCTATGAAAGGACCAGAGGTGTCCTGCATTGCAGATTCAACAGCTGCAGAAACATTGAGCTTACCCCAGCCCCAAGTGGGATTGTGAACACCACCTGTGTCGCTATCAACCCGTGCAGCAGACTCAATCATTTGCTTCACATCCGCACCAGCTGAAGCGTTAACTTGAAGGATTAATGCCGCAGCTCCAGCCACATGAGGCCCTGCAGCACTCGTTCCGCTGAATAGCTGATATCCACCAAAGACGGGACGTAAGGGTAGCTTATTACCGATTGGCCCGCTATACCAATCAACCCAATCCGACTGATCTGTAAATGTTGAAATGACGTCCCAACCGCCTGGTGCTGCAACACCTTGTTTGTCATCCTCAGTGATTCTAGGTCCAATTGAGGAATATGAGGCTATGGATCCAACAGGGACACCCCACAGGCTCCGGGTGTGATATGAGGCTACACTCAGCGCGCTATCAGCTGTAGAGGGCCATGTTATATGGTATGCGTCCCAGACATCAGTCTTCCAAACCGCACCACCACTCCAGCTACTATGGGAGTCTGATATGAAAGCATGAAATTCCGTAGGGGCTGGAGGCTGCAGAGTAAGCTGATGCCACGGTGCTCCGGTGGTTACCGGCAGAGCACCTGAAATCCTAATCCCCAGCATCTTCGTACCTCGACCTGATGTCGAGATGAATGATTCAACCTGAATCACACCCGCAAACCAACCGTAGGGCGGTTCAGCTGCGAAATTGAGGTAGCCAATTCCTGGATTTGTTATGGGTATTATGCCAGGTCCTCCAGCATGCTGGAAGGTCAGAGTGAAATTGCAGGCGTTAAGATCGGTATCATTAACTGTTAGCACTGTGATGTAGACCGTCATGTCCCGATATTCCTGACCTGGAGTGTCATTTGGAATAGTGAAATCAAGGGTATGAGGAACAAGCGGAGGCACATGCATGAGCGCATGTTTGTGATTCCCACCCATATTTCCGCTAGGTGAGATGACTGGAATCTCATATGTATTGACAATTGTATCAATCAGAGTTTCTGCTGCAGAGCTTCCATCCAAATAATGATACGTCCATGAGCCAAGCTCAGTGAGAATGACATCAGCACCAAGCTGGACTGCATAGTTCAAACCGTCCTCCACTGTCAACCAATCGCTATTGTTGCCTAGGACCCGAATCATAGCAAGCTCTGCACCAGGTGCAACGCCAACATGAGTTCTGTAACCAATCTGGCCGCCCAAGAGTATGCCAGCCACTGCAGTCCCATGGCCATAGTAGTCCTCATGAGGGCTGGTGGAAAGATTCACACCACGCTCATAGACGAAAGTTGTAGCAAGAAGAGAATCCATTTCAACAATATACTTGGTCTTCGGGGTGTTCAGCATGACGAGCTGTTCACCAACATCTATTCGATCATTTCGATTTGTATCATTGACTACGAAAAAGGGTTCGCCTATTTGCGGCATGCCATCCTGTGTCACATTGTCTGCCCAAATCCATTCGGTCCCAGTGTCAAATGCTGAATCAAGATCGATGTCAATATAATATAGAGTTTCATCAGCTGTGGGACCCATGTCACGGTTTAGGTCCACAACATCAGTACCGTTTACAAATAGAGAGTCCGCTCCAACGTCAATCCAATCATAGGTTTCTCCATCAGCAAACCATAGGTCAGGATGTCTCCAGTCAATCCCTGAGTCGAGATCTGCAATGAGGATTCCATCGCCAGTCACATTACGTCCAATGCCATCTAGAGCGCTCCAAACTATGTCGGCATCAATTTCAGGGATTGATACATTTCGCGGAGAATGTAGATTCTTTGCTAGCGTCTGAAGCTGCACACTATCAAAGTATCCCATACTATCGAGCGTTTCAAGGACACCAGGATTGCCCTTCATAAGATAGTAGTTTCCAATGTGGCTTTTCTCAGGCGGACCTGCGCTGAATCTTACTCCCAACGATTCTACGACATCCATTCGTGCGGACTTCGAGAACTGAACAACTATTGGAATTTCACTGCCGAAAGTTTCAGTGAGCGCATAGTAGTCGATTTCCTGAGAAACCACCAACTCATTTCCAGCGATATCCACATCCGAATATAATGGGACCAGAGGAATAATTGGGATGGCTATCAGAATAACCAACAGCGTGCTTATCAGACCTTTTCTCAATTGGATACCTCCTAAGGCACGAGTCTAGCGAATTGCCCGCAGACAAGGGGTTGAACTTAGCTATAGATGCGTACGCCTATTAAGTTATCCAAGTGATTGCGATTTGTCATCAACACCTGGATTACGAGAAGTTTCATGATCTGCAGGATTCGCATCATCTTGAAAGAAACCAAGAGTTATGTCTTCAGGTTGTACATTGATTCTAGCAAAGTATCCAGGATCTTCATCATCCCTGGTCACCTTTTGACCCTCGTACAGTGAGGTTCCGCCAGCCAAAAGGTATGACACACAGATGCAAATTGCTATAGGTATGAGGAGTTCGAAAGAGTGGCTAATCTCCAGAATTAATACAGTGGTGGCAATTGGCGTGTTTGTCGTTGCTGCTAGAACTGCCCCCATACCAAGAACCACGAATGCAGCAAGATGATGGGGAGCAAAAAGTTGACCGAAGACAGCTCCTAGCATGGCTCCTACAAAAATCGAAGAGGCAAGCACTCCTCCTGAAACTCTTCCAGCTACAACAAATGAAGATGCCAACAGCTTGCCAATAAGTAGGAGAAGCAATGCAATGATAGGGAGCGACGTTCCAGGAGACGCGATCAGCTCTATCACACCATATCCTAGTCCGGCTACAGAATATTGTGGATCCAACCATAAGCCCACGAGGAAGAGTATAACACACGCAAAGAATGAACCAACTACTGGATCAGCCCAGTCAGGTAACTTGAGTCGAAAGAAGTTTCGTGTAGCCATCAAAAAGACTGAGAAGAAAATCGAGATTCCACCAGCAAAAGCCCCCAGCAAAAGGACTAACGGGATGACATCCAGCGTCAGGGTGAAGTCGATTTGAAAACTAAGGAGAGGGTCTATCTGGTAGATGACGGCGAAAATGATGTAGGAAGTTATTGCAGCCAAGACAGTAGGAACAAAGTAACCAAGCCTCGCATCACGCTTGTACGGGGCTTCCGAGGCGAAAAGAGCACCTCCTAGTGGGGCTTTGTAAATTCCCGCAGTACATGCAGCTGAGCCCATCATGATGAATACGCGAAGATGAGACGGGTCATCATATCCAATACGTCGGCCAATGTAATCGCCAATAGCGGCGCCGATAAGGACTGCAGGACCTTCCCTTCCAACAGGGTTTCCAGTCCCAATGGAAACTGATGTAGCTACCATCTTCGTGAGTGCAGTTGATGGTTTTAGATCTTGTGGATCATGCGTGAGCTCAATTGCTTTGGAAATACCACTGCCTTCGATCTCTCTTCGACCAAAATATATCATCAGGCCAGAAAATCCTCCACCAATAAGAGGAGCGATGAAGATAGGCAGTTCAAGAAATCCGCGAGTCGTCAGATCAATGAGAAACTGAAAGAGCGCCATGAATAGCCCGCAGACGATACCAATCAGAAGGGATGCAGGAACATAAAGTTTGTAGAAATGTGAGAAGTGAGAGAAATGGAAGAGCTGGCGGAGTGGCTTCACATTGGCGAGGTTTTCCTGCCGTTCCTCTTTATTCATCTCAAGTCACAATATGAGAAGGGATTCACTCTCTATTAAACGGATTTCGCTTGCCATCAAACTTATCTCAAGCAATATAAGAGCAAGCCTGAGGGTGAATCTTGAGCAAGAAACGTGAGTCATCTGATTCAAAGAGCAAAGATGATCCACCAGAACTCACGATTGATGAAGTTCAAGATAGATTGGACGAAATCTCATTGAGACTCGCTCGTGTTGAAACCCTTATTGAACGCCTTGGACCTGGTATTGAAGAGGTCGGGGAGTCAGCAAAAGTCATACGTGAGGGCTTTGAGTTCTATGACAGCATGGTCAAGTTGATGTCTAAGTTTACCAGAGCAGAACGTCTGGAGTCCAGATATGGAGACCTTCGCAAGGACGATATCAGCTGGCAAATAATAAGGACTCTTGACGGATCACGGCCTCTCAACATTAGCCAGATTACAGCTGCTGTGAGGTCAGAACGCGGTACTGCTTCAAGGCGCATAATCAGAGAACGTGTCCAGTCACTTCTTGAGAGAGGCATTCTGAAAGTCATTGATGATGAGGATGATGACCGCGCAAGATATTTCGCATTAGCATGACTTACTAGCAGCCTTGAGTGACCGCATTTTGAAATAGAAGTGGTCACTTCTTTCCACTTTTTTTAAGACAAGTGACCAGACATAATTTATCATGGTGTTAAACAACCATGACAGATGATGAATCAAGAGATGATAGAAAATCCGGAGCACCCAGTGAAGCAGAAGAAATCAAAGAAATCTTCGGTGCTCTTAGTGACTCGATTCCAAAACTGATCGGTGGACTGATTGGCAGTGTTTATAGCCCTGAGAGAGCGGAGGACATGGCGGCGGCCATCGGCGGTTTCTATGCAAAGCTCAAAGAACAAGGCATCCCAGATGAGATGGCTATGGAGTTGACCAAGAAGTATGTCGCAGGTCTCGATATGTTCAATATCACGAAATTGATGAGCATGGCGATGGAGGAAGAAAAGGGGAAGAAGAGAGCAAAATCCGTAGACCTAGACAACTTTGAGGATGACGAAGAGCTTGACTGATAGCGAATCTCCCCGAGAAGTCGCATCGATCGTCTGGACTGTGATTTCTTGTAGTGTGAAGATTGTAGCTGGTCTTTTGGGGACGTATGTAAACGCAAGGTGGAGTGTCAGAAGGTCAAAGATGACATTTCAAAAGAGCCTAGCAAGACATGGGATTCCTGCAGACTATGCCAAAGAACTGGCATCCACCTACGCTTCTGCAGGTCAAAACATTCTTTCAATTCGAAAAATGGTTGGTATGATTGGACAGATCAGGGAGTTGGAATAATCCTACTTCCTTAGCCACTCCATGTGCACTTCTATCTATCTTACCACCATAACAGGACAGGTTGCGTTCACAGCGATTCTTTCTGTGTTACTGCCCATTCCTGCGCGTCGTCCGCCAGAAGTTCCCCTGGTGCCAATAACAATGAGGTCGACTCCCTTCGCCTTGGCAACTGCAAGAACTCCTTCAGAGGGTGCGCTTTTCTCAAGAAGGGTTTCTACTTTCAGATTGTATTCAAGCGCTGCGTCTTTGTAGCCTTTGAGAAGGGCTTCTCCATTTTTGACATACTTGGCTAATACATCCTCTTCACGCATGCTAGTCATTATTGCCATCTGTTTGACTGTTGGAGTGGGAACTACATGAACGATAAAGAGCTTGGAGTTAGTCATCTCCGCAATTTCGATTGCTACCTTCATGGCTTTCGCCGCCCCTTCACTGCCATCACCAGCAAAGAGGATTTTACTTGCTCTA
>JASFEL010000042.1:0-6999 GCA_050124855.1 Candidatus Thorarchaeota archaeon
ACTCTTTCGGCTACTCGGTCTCCAGCATATGCCCCAATCAGATTGACTATCAGAAAACCAGCCATAGCACCGAAGAAAACCAGTATTGGGAAAGTAGACTGGACTGCAAGAGCTAGAATCGCAATCTGACTCTTATCACCTAGTTCGGAGAATAGGACCAAAGATACCATACTCATGAATGTCGTCGGTTGTTTGCATTCATCAGGTTCTGGATTATTCCTGACAAGTGTATGGATACCCATGATAACGAAAAGCACCCCTGAAACATAGAGTATGAGCTCGATTGGAATAGCCACAGCCAATATGAAACCAGCAACAACAGCAACAGCTGATGCAATTGCCAATGCAGACATAGATGCAAGTAGAATGATAGTGGGACGTCTGTACTGTGCACTAAGACACATGGTTGTCAACATAGTCTTGTCACCAATCTCGGTTATGAAAACAAGACCAAATGCAGACATCAGTGCTTGAATTGGCATTTCGTTCTCTTCGCAAAGATTCTACCCGATAAGGCTATCCCAATAGACATTCCAGAAAAAGTGGTGCGGGAGAGAGGAGTCTACCGAATATGGGTAGTTCAATAAGAACCCCCAGCCTGTTTTCTAAGATAGTATATGCTTACTACAATCAGGAGAATTCCAACAAGCCAAGATGAGTTATAGAACCAAAGGAGTTCCCATGGAATGAGATCTGAACGAACTCCTGAAAACAAGAAGCAACCTATACCAATTATTAGAATCATCCAGTATCTATCAGGAGTATCCTTCTCCATGTTCCAGCCCCATTGAGCTCGTCAAGCCTGAGTAGTTCTTGTTTGACCCTAACTTAGCAACAAGAATTAGAAAAATGGTGCGGGAGAGGGGACTTGAACCCCTGGACTCCTACGAGAGAGGATCTTAAGTCCTCCGCCTTTGACCGGGCTTGGCTACTCCCGCTTGAGCCGGTCAGGCCATTTTTTGACCCCTTTGATGACTCGTAGGAACTCACCGCACGTTTTCTCTTGAACAATAGCAGCTCTTCAACTCTTTTGTGGCTTATTGTTCTAGAATTATGGTGGGCCGGGCCGGATTTGAACCAGCGACCTTCGAATCTGAAGAGCACAAAGCTCAACCAGTTTCTCGGTGTAAGCGAGACATCATAGCCGGGCTAGACTACCGGCCCCTAGCGGTTTCGGGTGTTTCAATTGGAATAAAAGAATTGCCTATTGGCGAATGCCAATCAGATGGATTTCCTGACGGGTCATGTCCAGAGTAAGGTCTAGAATATCCACAAAACCCAGTTCGGAAACCTGATTGTGTAGCTCTGCTATTGTTTCAGATGTACTTCTTGACTTGAATGCTGCCACTAGTCGACCACCTTTCTTCATGAGATTGGAGAACTTCTGAATCAGATCAAGCGTGCCATTCGGTTCTGTAGTGACATCTACCAGTAACAAATCCAAGGTGCCGCTTTTGCAGATGATTGAGGAATCCATTGTGAAGGCATCATCAATCAGGATTGAAATACTTGGATAGGAATTAGCAAGCTTCTCTAGGGTGTCTGTAAATTCATCAGAAACCTCGATGCCAATGGCGGAGATTTTGCTTTCACCCAAATAAGCCAAGAACCCGCCTGCTGAGCTACCAATGTCAAGAGCTAGACTTACCTCTTGTAGCAGGGCTCCGTCTAGATGCTTGTTAATCTCTTCGAGCTTTGCATATCCAATGGGGTGATCCTGTATTACAGTTGATACAAATACTGAGTCTGTCTTTCCTATTTGCTTTGATGGCTTTGACGGGGCTCCATTCACTTTGACGTGGCCTGCCCGTATGGCGCGTTTTGCGGCCTGACGTGAAGAAAAGTGACCTTGTTCCACCAGCCAGATATCAAGTCTTGTCATGATAATGCTCTCCCACCTCGCTTGGAATGAACAAATGCATTGGTACTCCTCTCAGTTTTGGGCCAATGGCCGCCAAAATCCCAGAGGCACGTGTGCTTCTCTTACATCTGAGTGAATATTCGAAACTACCGAGTTTTTCCACGCGATAGATGTCTTCTAGGTGATTCGACTTCTTCAATGCACCATCCAGCATCTTCCTTGTAGAGCCTAGGACAAGTAGACGTTCATGATCATCCTTTACCCATCTGTCGAGCTGATTGAGAAAAGAATCAGCAAGCTCAGCCTCTATCTTGGGACCACGAATGTCCACGTTGGTTATGTTGATTTTGACAGGCAAATTGTCAACGAAAACTAGTGCCTTAGCAATTGCACGTAAAGAGAGCTTTTCCAATGAGAGTTGCTCCCGAAGACGAAATAGTGGAATAAGAGCATCAACGTAGAGTGGAATAGTAATACCAATATCGACATAGAGACCGTACCCCACTTTTCCAGTATCAACAAAATATCCAGAATATGTAGATTCAACTGAAATTGCATCAGTTGCAGTTACGACACCATATTCTTTGGCGAGTACGTTGGCAACGAATTCTTCATCTTCGCCATCGATTTCAACGATAATGTGGTCTCTTTTATCGGTCTTTAACCTTGACAGACTAACATCAAGTTCTCTGGTCATCTCGGAAATGTATGATTCTACACTATGGAGAATTCTTCCCCGAAATGAGGCATACGCACGGGTCTTGAAAACTAGACGTTTCACTAGTCCATCTCCAGATGCTGGCTAATCCTTGCTCGCTAAGTAGGTTTCTGAAGCTGACTGAAGCTCCTTATGTTGTAGATGTGGCCTCTAGATCCGCCCTTAACTCTTCTACTCGTTTCTTGAGAAAGTTGATTGCCCTCTTGTTGTCTACGTACTCCAACTGCTCGTTGCATGAGGGGCAACGAAATGATAGATTCATCGCCTCTTCAAATGGAACTGGAGACGAATCGCGTTTTACACAGGCATAGAGATCATTGTTTGTTTCATGTTCAAGTCTCTGCTCGAGTAGGTTCAACACCATACGCTTCTTCCGATTGACTAGAGCTTGAGCCTTTTTTGGGTCAATCTTCCAGTAGTAAAGGAACCAGCCAGTGTTAGTATCACGAATGCGGCGATAGGAAGCCAAGTGATTGTCGTGTAGTTTGTAGAGAATTCTGCGAACAATGTTCAATTTCAAATCGGTCTTAGTTGCAATTTCCTCATCTGTGGTTTCTTCAGCATTGACAAGGACTGATGCAACGTCTACACCTTCCTTGCCTGATATCTCTTCAACTACAAGGCGGAAAAGATCATGATTGATGTTCGCATGTGCCATTTGATGTTATCACCCTAGCGTACGATAGTTGGCTAGTCAACTGTATGTTAATGTAACCAAAAGCCCTGCGTTTGGAAACTTGAACTTGCACTTACTATACTATAATGGTATAAGACACTATATATTCACTTCGTTTGAGGTCCCATTTCAATCAGACTTCTGGGACTTCTTTCGTTTAACAACTACTCTATCTCCTAGCGTAGGACCTCCAACAGAGCCTCCTCGAGAGGTCTTGATAGGGACAGAGTCAATGGGTTCAAGCAACGAAATCTCCAGCTCTCTCTCAAGGCCTCTAATCGTCTTGCGCGTAGGTTTTAGTCGACCAGCCTCTATTGCCTGAAGAGTCGAGATACGTTCTCCTACTTTCTGTGCAAGTTCCTCTTGGTTCAGTTTCTTTTTCTGCCTTGCAACCTGGATTATTTTGGCGTAGTCTTCTACTAACATCATGTCGTCAAGGAGGGTTCCACTTGACCTTGGTTTGGGTTTTCTCTTGGGAGGAGATAGCGATCTGCGTGGAGCTGTTGGTGCAGATTTCCTTGGTCGACCAACCCAAGACGGTCTCACCTTTGGCGCGGATGAGCCCTGATGACCTGAAGCAATTTCAGAACCACCGAATTTGCTTGCACATTGAGGGCAGACGTTCATTCTAGCACCCTCAATCTCAACGTTTCGTCCACGACCCTTCATGTCTCGTCCACAAAGTTCGCAACTGGGCACGTCAATTTTCCCTCTTCAATTCACTCAAAATCGGATATGTAGATAAAAGTAACTACCTAGGACGTGGGTATAGGTTGGTACATATAGACCCTCAAAATAAACCTTTTAACATCATCAGGGAATTGGGATGCGAGGTGCGCTGATTGCCAGGAACTACTGATACCAAAAAAGACGGTATCGACGATGCATCGTACACAGAGAATTATACTAGACATCTGGAACGCCGTCTTCGTGCTCTTGAAACAGAAAAGCAGATACTTCAGGCTGAACGTTCTAGATTGGAGAAAGAGACTCAGACTCTCCGAACGGAGCTTGAGAAGCTTAGACAGTCACCTCTTATCACTGCAACAGTAATTGAGATGCTGGAAGATGGTAGAGCTGTTGTTAAGAGCTCTACAGGACCAAACTTCGTAGTGCACGTTTCTTCGTCCATAGCCAAGGACAAAATACAACCTGGGATGAGAGTAGCCCTTAATCAGCGATCTTTTGCAGTCACACAGGAACTACCTCCATCAAGAGACCCAATGATCAGAGCGATGGAGATTGAAGAGGCACCTGAAGTGGCGTATTCCGATATCGGTGGTCTCAGGGATCAGCTTCTTGAAATTAAGGAAACCGTTGAACTGCCACTCCTGAAACCGCATCTGTTCGAACAGGTGGGCATCGAACCACCAAGAGGAGTTCTTCTCACTGGACCGCCTGGAACAGGAAAGACACTTTGTGCACGAGCTGTAGCACATGAAACCAATGCAACCTTTATTCGTGTGATTGGATCGGAACTAGTGCAGAAATTCATTGGAGAAGGTGCCCGTCTTGTACGAGAGATATTCTTGCTTGCTAAGGAAAAAGCACCAGCAATCGTGTTTGTGGATGAACTGGATGCAGTTGGTTCGCATAGACTTGACATAGCAACTTCAGGTGACAGGGAAGTCCAGCGAACTCTGATGCAACTCCTTAGTGAACTAGATGGTTTCGAGAGTCGAGGGCAGGTAGCTGTTCTTGGTGCTACTAACAGACCTGATATTTTGGATCCTGCCTTGTTGAGACCTGGAAGATTTGACCGAATAATCGAGTTTCCATTCCCAGATGAGGACAGCCGTGAGGAGATCTTCAAGATTCACACTCGAGGTATGAATTTGGATGCAAAGCTTGAGTTTCGTAAACTTGTTTCTGCAACTGGCAATATGACTGGTGCAGATATTAAGGCAATATGCACAGAAGCAGGTATGTTTGCTATTCGTGAAAGCAGAACCTGTGTACGGCAAGATGATTTCAGCAAGGCTATAGCAAAGATCCAAAGTCGTGGTAAAGGCGAAGGTGCTCCAGGCAGTATGTATTGCTGAATTCTATGAACTTAATCTCACCTGCAAGTATTGTAATACATGCAATAAAAGCAGGAAAAGTAATGTCGTAGGATATGTCATCCTAGCATCAACATTTTATGGGAATGACCAAGGTAGATAGTTAATGCAATATCTGGAGTTTCTCAAAATCAGACTTCAAGGAGTCGTTCCTGAGAGTACTAGACTTCCTTCGGGATTCCATTTGATTGGACATGTAGCTATTTTGAACTTGAACAGGAGTTGTGTTTCTTTTTCCGAACAGATAGGACATGTGACTCTAGAATATGATAGAAGAATAAAATCGGTTGCATTCAAAACTGGCCCCACAGAAGGATGCTTTCGTAAACCAGATTATACATTGATTGCAGGAGATTCTAACACCCTTACAACACACATTGAGGCAGGAGTTAGTTTCAGGGTCGATCCACTACGGTTCACATTCTCTGGAGGTAACCGCGCCGAGAGAATTAGAATGGGCAAAATTGTTGAGCCGGGGGAAAGAATCTTAGACATGTTTGCTTGTGTCGGCCAGTTCTCCCTTCATGCAGCTGCAAAACCAGGAACAGAAGTGATTGCAATTGAGATTAATCCAGAAGCATACAGGTTACTGGTTGAAAATATCAGTCTGAACAAGCTGAATGATAGAATGATTGCAATTCTGGGGGATTGTCGCGATGTTCATCCAAAGGGCTCCATGAATCGCGTGATTATGGGGTGTCTCCATGATACACAGAACTACCTGATTCATGCACTAGATGCCTTAGTGTCAGAAGGAGGTATTGTACACATGCATATTGCGTTGCCTGAAAACAAGCTACTTGAAACTACTGAAACTGTAGGAGAAATCTGTTCAAGTCATGGTTTCACATCTCAGGTTTCAATTCGTAGAGTGAAGATATATGCTCCAAATATCTACCACAATGTATTCGACATCCTAGTTGAATAGGCAAACTGTGTTCAAGCGTAAGCATTTTATCTCCTCCTTCAAGTGTCAGATTATAGACCAAACTTGAGGCCTAACAATGTCACGTAGACGTGGTCAACGCGGAATGTCCCCCAGAGCTATTGCTCGAATGATGAAACAGATGGGTATTGAACAGCAGGATATAGCTGGTGTCAAGGAAGTGATATTCCGTTTTACGGACAAGGAATGGGTGGTGAGTGATCCTCAGGTTTCGTTGGTAAAACAGGCTGGTAGCGAATCTTTCCAAGTATCTGGTACAAAACTAGAACGCGGTCTGACTACAAGTGGTGGCGCTGAAAGTGGCGACGCAGTTCAAGAGCCAGTGAAAGAGATTGAGGTCCCAATGGAAGATGCAGCACTTGTTGCTGCACAGACTGGTGTAGATATTGAAGTTGCAAAAGAAGCACTAAGAGAAACTCAAGGTGATCTTGCAGCAGCGATTCTGAAGCTGAGACATGCATAAATGTAATACAGTTAATACCAGAGGTTCAGCTCTCAGATTCCATCTGTTCTTTAAGGAACTTTAGTCTGAAGAAGTCTTCTCGCTCTCTCTCTTCAAGAGCCTGTTTTACATATCGGGCAGTTGCATCCAATCTAGGAATCACAATTGTTTCAAGAGCTGAAACGCGTCTTTTAGTACGTTCGATCTCGATTGCCAGTCGTTTAACGGTTGAATCAATCTCGGCAAGACGTACTACAGCTTTCAGAGCTTCCTTAAACTTGGTTGACATCACATCA
>JASFEL010000043.1:0-6976 GCA_050124855.1 Candidatus Thorarchaeota archaeon
CCAAGAGATGATGTGCATTCTGGAACAGAACAATATTCCCCAGAAGTATCCGATATACGTAGACGGAATGGCTCGTAAGGTCAATGAGATTCTGACACGACATCCTGAGTATCTACAGAGTCCTCAGTCATTCAGTCGAGCGGTGGGACGAACTCGCATCATTCATGACAACAGAGACCGCACGAAGGCTGCAAAGAGTGGCGGCATTATCATCTCCCCTGCTGGTATGCTGAAAGGTGGAGCATCACATCTATATTTCAAGATGCTTCATGATGATCCAAAGAATGCGATAGTGCTTGTCAGTTTCCAGATTCCAGGCACTCCAGGAGCAGAACTCGTAAGAACTGGCAAAGTCGTTGTTGGAAGCCGCGAATACGAGGTCGCTGCTGATGTCAGAATGCACCACCTCTCATCACACTCTGACTCAAAGGGGCTGCTGGACCTCCTCACAAGGATTCCAGGAGATCCCGAGTTTCACGTAGTTCATGGAGAGTCCGATTCCTGCGACAAACTACAGGAACTTCTTCAGAAGAAAGGACGAAAAGCCAATGTGCCTGAGGTCAACGAAACAGTCGAAATCTAAACCTCTTCAGGCTCAGGACGCGCTTCAACAATCTGGCATTTCACACGAGTCAGGACTTCCTCGGCCTCTTGCGGTTCTAGAATAATCGTGTAGAGATACCGGGTGGTTCGGAGTTTCAACTTGACCTGACCGGAGCCTCTCTTGACTCTACACTCCTCTGCATCCTCGGTCATCTCGAGGAACTTCTCTACATCATAGATCTGTTTTGGCATTCTTGAGCCTCCGCAACAACCTCTCCGAAGTTCAACTCGTTATAAGAGTGACGGATTGGTGCTGTAGAATGTGGTGGGCCGGGAGAGATTCGAACTCTCGATTTCCGCCGGTTTCAGTGCGGATCCAAGAAAAGAACCGCGCATGTGAAGGCGGCATCATAACCAGACTAGATCACCGGCCCATGACAGCGCTGTCTGGATAGTAATTCGGATATAAGACTGATGGATGGTTGATAAGGAAGAAGACATGAAATGCACGTTTAACATGCAGCTCTCTTATCGTGAATATATACGCTGAATCTTTTGCCACCATTATTTCTCAGTATATGAGCAGTTACTGTTTTATCGAAGATGACGGTGCCATCGCGGCCTTCTATATTGGGTATTTTGAGGGTGGCATCTTTGATTTGTATCTCATGGCTTCTCAAAATATCACCTCCCTTCTTCTGCAGATAGTGATGGGGCTCCTGCACTCCGTTCGCCAGATTTCCATCACCTCTCCAAGACACATCTCTTAATCCTCATGTAATAGTATTACATATTACATAAATAAGTATTACGGCGATATTCTAAAATAGGCGGCACTACTATCACGATGTAAATATCTCTGATAGAAGTAGAAGAAACTCTGATGAGCTGAGAATCTGAATCCCCAGTACCTTTGATCTACTTACGTGCACGCCGTTTGGGTCGGAGGTCTTTGGTCTTGCACTTCCTGCACTTCTTTGCCTTCAATGGATTGGTTGCTCCACAGTATCGGCATACTGACTTGTAGAGCAAGTAGTGCTGTGCAAGCCTGCGTTTCTCAATATCAGCGACTGGCATTTCTTAGACCTCAATGCATTGCGGCACACAGAGAGTCCTGTGAGCCCGCTCCCGCTTTCCTGCTGAGTTGTGTTTTAAAAGCTTGTGCTCTCTCCACACTCTGACACTAGAGTACATCCTTCAGAAGCTTTGCTATATCACTAGGCTTCTCAGCTACAGGAACTCCTGCATCAGAGAAGGCCTCGATTTTGGCTGCTGCAGTGCCTGAACTCCCACTGATGATAGCACCTGCGTGCCCCATTCTTTTCCCTGGGGGTGCTGTTCTCCCAGCAATGAATGCAACTGCAGGTTTCTTTACGTGCTCTTTGATATAGGCTGCCGCACGTTCCTCGGCATCACCACCTATCTCTCCGACTAGCACAACTGCGTCAGTTCCTGAGTCTTTATTGAATATCTCTACTGCTTCTATTGTGGTCAACCCAACACAGGGGTCTCCACCCAAGCCGATTGCAGTGGAAATCCCAATCCCCGCATTAGTCATTCCGGCAGCTATTTCGTAGGTGAGTGTGCCGCTACGGGACATGAGACCCACCCTGCCGCCAGAGAAGACATGCCCTGGCATTATCCCAAGCTTCTGTTTGGCACTAGGCGTAATGATTCCTGGAGTATTGGGGCCAATCACTGTGATTCCCTTGCGTTTTGCAGCATGTATCACCCTCATCTCGTCAAGAACAGGAACATGTTCTGTGATGACCACCACTGGATTCAGATCTGCAGCAATGGCTTCCAGGGCTGCGTCTCCTGCGAAAGGTGCTGGAACAAAGATTACAGAGGCAGTGGCATCCTGAGCATCCTTTGCAGCTCTGACATTGTCGTAAACTGGAATTCCATGTACTTCTTCTCCCTGTTTACCTGGAGTGACTCCAGCGACAATCATTGTACCGTATTCTAACATTGCCTCGGAGTGGAATGTGCCCTGTGAACCTGTTATTCCCTGAATAATCACCCTAGTGTCTTTGTCAACTAATACGACCATCTATGCTCCCTCCTTGACCAGGCTCACGACTTTCTGAGCTGCTTCTTCCATTGTCTTTAGGAATGGAATGCCAGCTTCTGTGAGAATTTCCTGCCCCTCTTCCTCATTGGTCCCTACCATCCGGATGACCAATGGCGCTCTAATGTCGCCATCCTTCTTTGCAGCTAGGATTCCATTGGCGACCTCGTCGCACCGAGTTATGCCGCCCATGATGTTCACTAGGATTGCCTTGACCTTGTCATATTTCATGGCAATCTCAATCCCTTTCTCGACCCTTTCCGCATTAGCTCCTCCACCAAGGTCTAGAAAGGTACTAGCTTTACCACCATAGAGCGACACTGCATCCAATGTTGCCATGGTGAGACCAGCCCCATTACAGATGCATGCAATGTTTCCATCCAGCTCAACGTAGGCCATTCCTTCCTGAGTGGCTGCTCGTTCTCGTTCATTCTGTTCCATCGGTTCTCTCTTCAGGCTCTCTATCAGTTTCTTGTGTCTGTAGAGTGCATTGTCATCAATGTTCAGCCTCGCGTCAGCAGCTAGAAATCTGCCATCCTTAGTGAGGATCAATGGATTGATCTCAGTCAACTCCACATCTCGAGCCTTTACTATCTGCCAAAGCTTGAGAAAGAACCCTGCCAATTTGTTGATGTTTTTTCCACTGAATCCCATCGCGATAGCCATATCACGGGCCTCAAAAGGCTGCAGACCGAAATCAGGGTCTATGTGATGTTTGATGATCTTTTCGGGACTTTCTTCTGCAAGTTCCTCTATCGACATACCACCTGCGCCACTTCCAATAACGACATATTTCCGCTCATTTCTGTCGACCGTTATGCCTGCATAGATTTCCTGCTGAATGTCTAGCTTCTCTTCAATGAGAACTGCTTCAACAGGAAGATCGTTGATCTTCATCTTCAGAATCTCATCAGCATGCCTCGCAGCTTCTTCGGGCGTATCAGCAAACCTGACTCCTCCCGCCTTGCCCCTTTTCCCAGCAAGAACCTGTGCCTTTACAACTACAGGCTTGCCTACTTCAGCGGCTTGTTTCTTTGCCTTCTCTGGAGTCCTGGCGACGCCTCCAGGTGGCGTTGGCATACCAAAAGCCCGAAAGATGTCCTTAGCCTCGTGCTCAAACAACTTCATGGGTATTCACCGGAACGCGAAGGATTCTATCCCTCCAACTGAAGCCCCGCTCGATGCTTCTCCCGTAAAAAGCTATCTGATTGCACCTATGAGCGTTCGAAGATTACTCTCCAGAGCAACGCAGTCCTGCTTCAGACTGTCTTTCCGCTTATCGGCCATCAGTCTTAGCAAGATCATATTGATGTAGTCAAGCTCCTCGATGCAATTCTCGACAATACCCGGCATCTCATTCTTCATGCATACAAGGTCTTCGAGGCTATCCACTGGTAATGCATCTACAATGCGACTCACTACATCTTTAGGTAGATTACTCCTAGCTGCAGCGACGCTCAGCAGAATGCTCTTGAGGTTTCTTTTGCCCTCAGATATTGCCCTCATGACACGCTTGGCGTCACGCACTGGAACTCCAAGGTATGTCACATTCTCACCCAGATCTGTACACTTGATTGCCTTCTTCACACGATGAACAAGCCCAGCTCTTTCAAGATCACCAATTATTTCAAGCCCTCGAAGTGATTGCTCTATCACGCTTGATGCGTATTGCTTGGTATCTTCCTCTTTCAACGCATGCTTTGCGAACTTCACCAAGTGCTTGCATAGTCTGTGTCTTCGTATGCCTTGATATTTCCATGACTCACAGGAACATGACACCCCATCAGAAGACTTCAGAGATACGTAGTGCCACATCTCTCTACTTCCGCTATGAACCAATCCTTCAATCTTGGAGGGGTTTAAGGAAACGACCTTGACACTCTCATCTGGGATCTCTTCCGCACGTTTCTCTGTGGATCTTGTGGTCCTCAGGGAAACAAGCTGGTCTACAGTTGTGTCATCAGAAGTTAGGGTGCCATCGCGAATAGATCCTGCCATTCGGTTGCTTGTCGCCCAAAACGTCCTATTGATCACAGAGAAGGGATCTACCACTTCCTCAGAGCTCCCGCACAACTGACCGAGTACCAAATCTTGGATGTTCTCTGCATCATCCATGACACTGTCCACTTCGCCTTCTCTGGGTATTATGTTACCTTTGGAGTCAGTGACAAAGTACTTCGCCAAGATGCGAGTCTTTTCTTCTTCATTATCAACAACAACTATTCCAAAGGCATCGTTATCCAGTCCTCTTCTCCCAGCTGACTGGAGTACATCGTTAAATTGCCATTCTGTCAGCATGGTGACACTGTCTTCATGGGAAAGCTCCTTCCCCAGTTCCTGCATGAACACTCCCATCAAAAAGACCACAGTAGCCCTCAGCCCACTGGCGATTGCGAAGCGCATTGGCATCACAATAACGGGAAGAAGACCATCTTCCCATGCTGCGGAGATGCTTCTTCTTTGTGTTCTTGAAACACCCTCATGAAAGAAGGCCACACCTCGTGCTACTGAAGAACCAAGTTTAGGTGTCATTTCACATTCTGAATATGATTCCGTGACATCTCGTGATAGATCTCTCAGATCATCACGGTGCTCTGGAGTGAGCCTAAGGTCCAACGCTGAACCATTATCTTCACTCAAGCCCGACAAACGGATTGCCAGTTCCTCTGAAGTAGGGGCGTTTGCACAGAGAATCATTACCTGTCCCCTACGATAGTGCACGAACTCGGTAAGGTCTGCGAGCGATTCATTTGCGCTATCAAATGACTTCACACTGAAGATTAGCTTGACCTCAGCTTTCTGGTCGATTATTAGATTGGCTTTGAGCCAGTTCGATAATTCTTCTATATCCGCAACAGGCGGAGAGATTGCTATGTACTGTAGAGGTGTGTCTTTTCGCATCAAAGCAACAAGGGCTGTTTCAAGCCTGGCTCCCAAGCCCGGCTGACCAATAAGGTCAAGTCGGTCAATCAGTACCGAAACCACATTCTCTAGTGCATCCGGAGCCGTTCTAATCGCAATATCCATTGCTCGATATGTTGATACAATTACTCTTCCACTCTTCCAGTCTTCTAGTGCTGCGTCTCGCCGTCTAATGATGGATGTTGCTTCAATTCCGAGCCGACGACACTTGTGGCTGATTGAATAATACTTCATTTCTGCCTGATGCGGGTTAGGGCATAGAATCAATACGCGAGCTTGATAGTCCGAAGCTACTCTATTCAGAAGCGCAATTTCAGCTATCTGATAGGCTTCGTCATAATCATAGGTTGTGAGGATCTGGCTGGCATCTTGCATTATGCCATTGTTCACTGAATCGCTCTGAAACTCAGTAAGCCTGTCGACACCTTGTTTGCGCAATAACTCTAGGAGTCGTGGTGCCACCTGTGCAAGCTCAAGTTCTCGGAGCGTACTCACCGTGTCCTACCCCGTCATCTCAATCATACATTCAATCTATGAACTGATATCTTATCCTATTAATTAATAGGCTTATAAAGAGTCCAGTAATCCGGTTTGGTGAGCGTTTAGAGGGTGTTGAATTTCCGTTCAATAATTCTCCACCTTATCATATGTGGACACATACATAGGCTCAAAAGCAGCCAACAAACTGACTACCTTGACAAGAGAGTCGATCATAGCTACGGCTAGCTTCGCCCTCCAAACTGAGGTAAATGGAATGGCGTTTGTCGCTACACGAGATTCAACATTTGAGATAATCCTGAAGGACGGCTTCAAGGTTGAGCCTGGCTCAACATTTGTCTGTGGCTTCCATGGGCTTGGAGAAGTTGGCTTCCTCAGCACTGCTCATCTTACACGAGCGCTCGAGGCTGAGAGAGTCGGCTTCATCAAGAGTGACATGCTGCCCCTCTTCGTTTCTATGGAGAACGAACGGTTGGTGCTACCTTTCGAACTATACTGGTATGCCGAGAAGAAGCTGCTATTTCTTGTACCACGGTTCCAACCCCACAGCTCGGAGCAGTGGGGATGGATTGATTGCTTGGCGGAGTGGATAACGACCAGCAAGTTCTCTGAATCACTCCTGCTTGGCGGATTAGACGCCAGCTTCAAAGAGGGCGAAGAGGAAATGCGTTGTGTACCCACAAGTGCATATAGTAATCAACTTGAGAAATGGTCTGTACCAATACTCGAGGAGGGCCTATTCGTGGCAGGACCACTGGCACTCTTACTAGCAGAACTCGAGATGCGGGGACAGGCTGCACTCGGTCTACTGACATACGCCACTCGGGGCCGACCAGACCCGAAGTCTGCAGCAACTATGCTAAAGAAGATCAATGAAGTCTATGGCGTTGAGGCTAATGTAGAGCAGCTGCTCGAAGAGTCGAGAGAGATTGAGCGACTTGA
>JASFEL010000044.1:0-6920 GCA_050124855.1 Candidatus Thorarchaeota archaeon
GGGCCCCTAGAAGTCAGCGTGACAGGACTAGATCTTTCAAGTCTTGGTATTCCTGAAGTGGGCGACTTCATTGCTGACGGTGGAGCATATCGAATGGCAATTGATTACATAAGCGGAGCCCTCCCCCTTGACTATGTCATTACTGCAGAAGTCGATGGAATCGTGGTGGGGCAAATCGACGGTTCAATAAATCCTGAAGAAGACTACATAGTTTCAGGCTGGCATGACTTTGAGAGCTGGGCTGTGGAAGATTTTGAAGAACTTCAGTTCAACGAAGGAGATCATGTCACACTCACTCTTGAGTTTGAATCTCAAGGCTCCCTGGAACCGGATTTGGACCTCGCATGTTGGGCATCTCATGAATCTGGATTTTGGAGGGTGGAGGAGGCAACTCTCGTTCAACGATCAATCGCGGGAACTGTGATTAATGAGAACTCCAATGAACCAATTCCTGATGCAGAATTGACTCTTAGAGATGCAGTCACAGAAGACATCGTTGCCACCACAATGACCGACTCGAATGGGCTATACAAGTTCTCAAACTTGGTCGTAGGGGATTACTGGATAGAATTGAATACTGGGATTTGCTTCAGCGTAACAGGTAGCTATCGACAGAGAGCAACCATAGGTGATGTTGTAAACTTTGCATTGCATCCGCGCAATTTCGAACTTGAACTGAGTGGCAGCTTTGACTACCTCCTCAAGGAAGAAATTCACTTCCAATTTGCTGGTCAGTTAAAGGATATCGATACAGGTGTGCCCATATCAGGGGCGTATGTTGAGTTTGATCTCTACGGTCCCGATGGTCTTCTGATACTCTCAGATGCCATGGTTGAGCAGAGCCCAGGAACCTATGTCTATACCTCAGCAGACACTCTGAAGGACTTGAAATGGGAAAAGGGCATCTATCTTGTCATTTGTGATGCAGCTATTATAGCTGGTGCTGAAACCTGTGCAACAGCTATGATTCAGTTCCACATTGACCCCCCCGGTGAACCCGATTTGATGACATCTTCAGTACTACCATCAATTGGAGCTGTTAGCATCATATCAGTTGCAGGAATCGGTGGACTCTTCCGGCGGCGAAGACGTCTGCGTAATAGGTCCCCCTAATCAGGGACCTTCCTCCCCTTTTTGATGAAGAATCACAATGGTAGAATCTAAAAAAGATGGCAAGATGTAATACAAAGGACTGGGTATATAACCGAAGGTGCTTACGATGGCCAGATCCGTCCTAGTCAAGGGTGCAATTGTAGCCATTCTCTCTGTGCTCATCGTTTCGGTTGGAGTTCTATTCCTCTTGGGTAGGCAGGAACCACTTGGAGAAGACACAGAACTAAGCAATGTGGATATTGCTTACTATAATGGAGAAGGGGCATGGCGAACAGACGAAATAGTACTGTCAAATATGACAGAATGGATGGGGTGTTCCTTCACAACAGTGAGAGGACAAGACATCCAAGGCGGGTGTCTGGACGATTATGATCTACTAATGTGGCCAGGAGGTCACTATCCAGCATATTGGGATGAAATAGGTCTTGAAGGCAAGGCAGAGATACAGGAATTTGTTTCAGGAGGTGGTGGGTATCTGGGAATATGCGCCGGTGCGTACTATGCTGCGGACTACATGGTCTGGATGGATGATGATGCTTATCCACCACCTGAATACAAGGTTGAGGGAGATGAATTGAATCTGGACCTCTTTCCTGGCGTAGCTTGGGGACCTATCTTCGAAATCGCAGAACGCCCTGAGCCAGGTTGGGCAATGACAGAGATCAATCTTGTTGACCAGACTCATCCCATTACTGAGTCCATGCCAAACCCTATGACTATGCTTTATGCCGGTGGACCCTATCTTGAACCCTATGATAATGCAAGCGTTTCAATTCTGGGAGAGTATGATGTCACAGGAAAACCTGCAATGGTAGCTTGCGAGTATGGGGACGGCAGAGTGTTTCTTATTGGTCCACATGGTGAGATAGAGGAAGGAAACGATAGGGATGGTTGGGAATTCCCACCGGATATTCCAGAACCGGATGATGTGGAGTCAGATTGGCCATTATATAGAAATGCGGTCAGATGGTTATGCAAAATCGATGGCCCCAGTTCCTCGACAACTGCGCTTGCTGGTTTATCTGAGATGCAGGTCAATACAACCTTTCTCAGTCGCCAATCCTACAGTTTGATAGTAATTAAAGACCTGAAGTGAAATGGCCTCAGACATTATTTGCTCGCAAATACTTAGATGCTATTCTCCCCTATAGTCCAGTGGGGATTTCTGTTGGCATTAACTGAAGCCACACTTACTATTGCGATAACGCTGATTACAATGCTAACATCAGTCATTGTGTGTCACTACTTGGAGCGCACTCGAGATATGGGCTGTTTACCATCACTGCTAGCAGGTGGTATCGTTCTTCCCGTGGTATTCTTCATTGTCTTTGCGCCATTCTACGCACAAGTGACGCTTTTCGATTGGCCCTCCGGATATTACAATTTCCCACCGCAGGTTGTAGTATGGAGTGGGGGATTTGCGGGAGGACTCATTGGGTTTTATTCAGGAGAATCTTGGAACAAGGAAGAAACCATGAGCTGTCTTGGCTGCGTCCTAGTTCCAATAGTGCTTCTGACAGCTCTATCCATAGTTGTGGTCTTTCTACCTTGAACAGGTTTGGCAAGGCGATCCATACTGTGTGGATAATGTCCTGATCCCGTTATGTGTGGCTTAGGAATGATGGTGATAAACAACAAATGACTGAGTGTGAATCCAGTGAATTGAACTCGTCTAGGTTCCGAATTGCACTCTCAGAATGATGGATGAACTTCGGTTTCGTGCGTTTAGGCTTAGAATCACAACATTTGCATACTACTCGGTGATATTCAGCTCAATACATAACATCATAAGCAAACTCCCGCGCCATAGGGGTGCAGGAATACCACGAAAGAGCTGCTTTTCAGATTGGTTTCTTTGAGGGTTCAATCCAACATCGCACTCCACGGAAGATCACGCTAGTTTTGCAGGACCTGTTATTCTCACGCGAGAGTATATACTATGAGTTACGACGACAGAGAGCCTATTGAGGCTACAGTGGCTGAGTTAAAGCCACGTATGAAAAATGTCACCATTTCCTTCAAGGTCATGGAGACTGGTGAAGAACGCGAGGTCACTTCCCGTGGAAACGGAGAGACCCATCGCGTGGCGGATGCTGTGGTTGGCGATTCAACTGCGCTTGTATCAGTACCCCTTTGGGATTCAAACATCGATGAAGTGGAGATTGGAAACACCTACACATTGAAGAACGGCTACACAGGTCTTTTCAGAGGCAACCTACGACTCAATATTGGGAAGTATGGTGAGCTCTCTGATGCTGAAGAGGCAATAGACGAGGTCAACATGGATGTTGACATGTCTGCGGAAGAGCATGAAGACAACCGACGTCGCGGCGGCTACAGTGGTGGCGGCCGAGGTGGCGGAGGTTATGGTGGCGACAGGCGCGGTGGCGGCGGCTACGGTGGTGGAGACAGACGTGGTAGTGGCGGAGGCTATGGCGGCAACCGTGACAACAGACGTCGGTACTAGAAACCACTGACAACACTAACAATTCTATGCAACTGACAGCAGTTGCGAAAGCGGGCAATCGGTTGATTGCTCGTTACACTCTTTCTTTTGTTCTTTGATGTTCTTATACGGCATCCTAGAATGGTTATTATCTGATTTTGCCGAGAGTACTACAGATGCCGTATTAGGAGTTACTCTGAATGGACGATGAACCCTCTCCCCTCTTACTAAAGCTAGTTGCACTTGGGGATTGGGGGGTAGGCAAGACTAGCTGCATCAAAAGATACACGGACAACATATTCAATGCGGATTACAAGTCTACAATTGGGACTGCTTTCTCTCTAAAGACTCTTGATTACACCAATTCGTCAGGCCGACGATTCCGCATACGACTTGTGCTTTGGGACTTGGCAGGTCAGCCTTCGTATAACGAACTGAGACGACGCTATATGGCCGGTGCCATGATGGGGCTGATTGTGTACGATGTGACAAGACCTCCCACATTCATGACTGCTCACGAGTGGTTCATGAAATTTGTAGCAGTGTGCCCTACAGCAAATGTCGCCTTGGTGGCAAACAAGATAGACATGGAAACAAGACAGGTGCCTATTCAGGCTGGACAGATGCTTGCTGAGTGGTTAAAGGTGAGATATTTCGAGGTTTCAGCAAAAACAGGAGAGAATATCGAAGAGGTATTTACCGACTTAGTCTTCCGATTACCTGAGGTGCAAAATGCATAACTATGCGCGTCTTTCAAGGCTCCACATCAGGCACTAATCCTACCCTGTCCCACAATCGCCCATAGTTCCTCAGAAATAGATATGGAGTTCAGACTTCTTCAGGCAGTTCGAACTCTGCATCACAGTGAGGACACCTAACAGTTCTAGAATCAGTCTTCTCTCCCTCAATTGATGCAATATACGTATCATCAACGATTTTGCCCTTTAGAAATCCGACTGCTATGCACTTTGTCAAGAGGTCTTTCGTTCTCTCATACGATACACCAGTTTCGGAGCTAATCGTGCTTAGACTGACCCCATCTCGTTGCTCAACGGCTCGAATGACTCTTCTTGATTCCCCGATTGTCTTGGTAAGGATTGCAGTACCGATGGCGAACAAAGCAACACCTAGAATTACCATAAAAAATTCAAATCCAGGAAAAATAAAGGAAAAATTCGAGGATCCATAAATGACGAACAGCCCAAACAGTAGTGTAAACATGCAACCGGTTGAACAGATGAGTGAACCAGCAGATCCTCGTTTTGATAACAAATCGAATATGAAAGGAGGGGGTGCAGGATAAGAATAGGGTGGAGGAATATCAGCTTTCAATTGAGAGTCACGGTCCACTCCTTGTTGATTCATTGTTGAAATATCTTGTCAGAAGCTGGATGACATCGACTCCTTAGGTACTACTCCCACCCTATCCCATGCCTTCTCGTGGAAGTAGTAGAACAACAACTTTAGTAGCGCCTCGATGGTTCCAATCCCAAGACTGATTTCTACAGACCCTGTGAACACGAACGCAACGCCAATGGTCGTCGCTGTGGCTAGACCCCGCCATGTCAACGCTTTTGCCACGGCTCGCCAGTCAATCATCGTCCTTGACATTTTGCATTCCCTCTCAGAATATCTGGCACATTGGTGCTGGGAGAGCAAAGGTTTGTTTTCCTTAAGGTTTTGCTCCATCTTAATCATTTAGGGTTCAGTAGAATCGACAGCAATGTTCCAGACCCGCCGAATTACGCCTAGTCTATATGGTATGGGAAAGAAGAGAGAAGAATCTAGCGGTTTTTAGAGAAACCATAATCGCGTCAGGTCGTAAGCCATATAACGAAGTCACTTCTAGCGCACGCATCGTCTAGGCTCAGGAGTGTCCGAGTTGACTGAACATAAGAAACTCTACGATCAGGTTTTCGATCTTATTGAAAAACATGACACATGGATGCAGAACACCATCAATCTCATTGCATCCGAGAACGTGTCGTCACCAGCTGTCAGGTCTGCGATTGTCTGTGATTTTCGAGACCGTTATGCCGAAGGATGGCCAGGAGAGCGGGTCTACGCTGGATGTAAGTTCATCGACGAGGTCGAGCTAATTACAATAGACCTCGCGAAGAAGCTGTTCAATGCACCTTTCGCAGATGTCCGGCCCATATCTGGTGTTGTTGCGAACCTTGCAATGTACACAGCAGCCATGGACACGAATGAGAGGATGTTAGCCCTTTCAATCGCACATGGAGGACACATCTCCCACGCCAGGAAGAACCTTGGTGGTACTGCAGGAGCCATAAGGGGTCATAAGGTACGCAACTGGGTGTTCAATGATGAGGAGTTCAATATCGATGTTGATGCAAGCATTGACCTCATCAAGAAGCTTCAGAACAAGGGCGATGAGATCAAGTTTCTCCTATTTGGAGGCAGCGTGTTTCCATTCCCGCACCCTGTCAAGGAGTTCCGTGACATCGCAGATGAGTACGGAATGACAATTGGCTACGACTCCGCACATGTGTCTGGTCTAATTACAGCAGGAAGATTCCAGGACCCATTAAGAGAGGGTGCTGACATGATGACTGCGTCCACACATAAGACAATGCCCGGTCCACAACATGGTATAATTTTGGCCCAAGAAGAGTTTGCTGAGCCTATAAAGAGAGCGTCATTTCCAGGCCTTCTGAGCAACCATCATCTGCACAATGTCGCAGGTCTTGCCGTGGTTCTGGCTGAGTTGATGGAGTTTGGTGTCGAGTACATGGACCAGATTCTTAAGAATGCAAAAGCATTGGCGCAATCTTTGCATGAGCGGGGCTGGCAAGTCATAGCAGAGCACAAGGGTTTTACGGAGTCCCATGTCATCTTGGTGGATGTCACTGAAACTCCTATGAAAGATGGTCGGACCGTGGAAGAAGAGCTCGAAAACGCGAACATTGTAATCAACAGGAACCTCCTTCCCTGGGACAAGAAGAGAGGTCGTGACTACAAAACTCCTGGGGGTATCCGACTGGGAACAAGCGAGTTGACACGTCTGGGCATGAAAGAGTCTGAAATGGATGCTGTTGCAGAACTCATGACTCGGCTGGTGATGAAGGGCGAGAAGACAGAGAAGATTGCTGCGGACGCTTCCGAGTTCAGAAAGGACTTCCAGAAGGTGCATTATGCATTTGACACTGAAACAGATGCATATGCTCACCTGAGGTTCATGTAGGAGCCCATCTAGTGGCAGGTTCGTCCCTCAGGAGGATGAAGTAATGGATGTCAAGGATGCTCAAGACCTGATTCGTCGTATCTATCTTGAGAGGGATAAAGAAAGAGGAATGGAACGCACTCTTCTAAGAACATTCCAAGAGCTTGCTGAACTAAG
>JASFEL010000045.1:0-6894 GCA_050124855.1 Candidatus Thorarchaeota archaeon
AGTGAGTTATATGGAGACTCAATAGGGAAGACTCGTCGTGATATTGAGAAATATATAACATACGATACAGAATATCGTGATGAGTTTCTCCCATCTACTCAGTTTAAGAAAGAGTATGAAAAAGGAAAGACTGACTATATGTTTAAAGATGGTCAGGTATATATGGGTCACGTAAATGACAAGGGTGGGTTTAAGATGATTACTAGAATCCCTCTATCTATGGTACATGATGAAGAGACTAGGTCTCAATTTGAAAAATTAATGGGTGAATAACACATGGCATTATATAGTGGGTTTGACACTTCCGGTGGAGTCTTAGGTTCACAGCTTAAGACTAAGCCCGAAGAGCAAGCGGGTGATTTGTCAGGCGGGGTTACAGGTAGAGAACTCAAGCAGCAAGTCGAAGGCCCTTCCATGAAAGAATACGATGCTCCTTGGTACGAGGATATTCGTGACTTTGCGTCAGGATTAAAAGACCACCTAGCTCATGGAGAGTCTTGGTCTGAACTTCATAATTACTGGAAAAGTTTATGGACACCTCACGAGGCTGTTCCTGTCTACGACGAAGATGGGAACTTCGAAGGCACTCGTAAGCAAACAGACCAAGAGCGTATTGAGTCTATAAAGAAACGTAAAGAAGCTGCTGCTGATCTGTACGGATTAGACCCAGACTCAGCAGAAGCATGGACAGCTAAAGCTGTTAGTGCATTCTTAGACCCTTCTACCTATGCTACGCCAGCAGGAAAGACTTATAAGATGGCGGCAGTCTATGGCACTGCGGTCGGTGCTAATGATATGGTAGCATATAATCTAGCTAACGAAGGTAAGATTGACTGGAAAGATGTAGGTATTGCTGGTGCATTCGGTGCTGTTCTTGGCCCCGCTGCTAAGCTTATTGTAGACAAAGCAATCCCTGCATATAAAGCACTACGATCTAAGAACCCTGAAATGCCTCATGACGAGGCTATGGTTGAAACACTAAAGGCATTGCCTGCACCTCCAGAGCGTAAGACACTGCCAGCTCCTACAGAGACTAAACTGTTAGAATCCCCTCAAAGGTCAGAAGCTCCACGCTTCATTGGCACTAAAGGAGAAGTAGGTTCTTTGCAACCACATGCTCCATATAAGAGGACTTTAGTCTATAAAGAAGCTGACTCTCTTGCACGTAAACGTCATGAAGAGGCAGAGATGTGGGCGGCACGTAACACACCTGAACGAGAGGGTGCTCTTGAGTTAGTTCAAAAGGCTCTACCTAACAAAGACCGTAATACAATTACTATGGCCTTTGAGAAAGCAGCTAAGAAAGAAGAAGAAGCAATCGAGAACGTAGTAAACCACATGAATCAAGGTGGTGGAGTGAGCCCTGTTCTATTGCATCACATGGCATCAACAGGCATTGGCGCTACCGCAGGTGCTATTGCTGATGGCAAAGAAGGTGCGATGGTTGGGGCTGGTATAGGTCTAGCCGCACCTACTGCAATCCGTCATTTGGTTGCTCGTCCTATTAAGGCTATTGGTCAATGGAGTAAGCATGATGCTGCTGGTGCTTTTGCAAAAGGAAAGTTCTTATCCTCTCCTACTGCTGCACTTAAACGTGTAGGCCCAGCAGGACGTAAACTTGCTGATATGCTTGATAGGTTTAATGAGAATGTAGATATGCGTATTGGCGAGAAGCTATACGATTTTGAGAAGTCCTTTGGTCATCTTAATCGTAAAGCCATGAACCGTGTACGTGGCCTACTAGACCATACATTACATCCTAAAGATGCCACTCATGCTGAGAAAGCAGCAGCTACTAAGCTTCGTAAAGAACTTAACAGCGTGTTAGATGACGCTGTTGATGCCGGTATTATTACACGTAAGTCTGCTGATAAGTTTAAAATCAAAGCAAGAGAGAAAGGGTACTTCCCTCGTCTATATAATACTGAATACTTGGGCAGTAAAGCAGGCAAAGAGGCTTGGGTAGAAGCTTGGACTAAGTTTGCTGAGAAAGATGAGAAGAAGATGCTTAGTGCGTTAGAGAGTATTATTGGGGACAAGGATATTGTTTCTGATGTAATGAAGCGCACTGGTGGGAAGATGACAAGAGAGAATGCTTTAACTCTCTTACGCATAATGCGTAACAAATCCTCTCATCACGGCAGGTCTGCTCACTTGGAACATGCTCGTAAGTTAGATGAGAATGCAGAAGAAATCTTACGTCCCTTCTTAATCGATGACCCTTGGGCCATCTTAGCTAAATACTATGATGATGTATATCGTCGTATCGAAGGCTCTAAAGTATTTGGAGAACAAGTAGTAGGCAAGAAAGGTGTTCCCGTTTGGAATACGGATGCTAAAGCTGAGAAGTTATTCTCTGATATACTTTCTTCTGGTGATGACGATATGTATAAACTTGCTCGTGATGTATTCTATACAACTATGGGCGACCCAAAGAGTACTATTGTAGATAAATATATACAACTTGGTGACATGGAGGGACGTATCTTACGAGGTGCTGGTGGTTTTGAAACAGGCGCTAAGCTGGGATTAGCCCAGACAGCTAACATGTTTCAGGCTACAGTTAACGGAATGACAAGGTTACTTAATGTATCTGGTAATCCTCTACGTGCATTACAACTATATTCACACGGCTTAGTGAGGAGCTTAGGCAAAGAAGGTCGTGAGTTTTCTCAGCGTATTGGTGCATCTATCGAGACTACTCTAATGGAAGCAGCCGGTGAAGCAAGTCACATGGGTAAGTTTGGTGAGAAGACTTTGAAGTATACGGGGTTCATTGCTGCTGAGAAGTATCAACGTATCCTTGGCTCAAACATTGGCAAGGCTTATGCTGAGTCATTAGCTGCGCGTTACCGAAAGATACAAGCCGGTACAATGAAAGGTTGGAGAGCTAAGAGAGTACTCAAGCAAATGAAAGAATTAGGCCTACCTACTGATCGTCCTATTAATTCAGTTGATATTGATAGGGCTGGCCTACGTTTCTCTAATGAGATTAACTTTCGTAATACTCCAGATAAATTACCTATGGCTTGGCAAACACCTTATGGTAAATTATTTACTAAGTTCAAATCTTTCTCGTTCCATCAGGCGCGGTTTGCTAAGAACAATGTGATTAAGCCTCTACTGAAAGGCAATCCTCTCCCCTTAGTCTGGTACACAGCACCTGCTGCTGGACTGGGTATGGGTATCGATGAGGTTCGTCGTACAGTTAAAGGTGATGACAGGGAATTGTCAATGACTGAGCGATACCTGCGTGGTCTGACAATGATTGGTGGTATGGGTATCCTTCAAGATACTATCTCCTCTTTTTATCGTGGGCCAGAGCAAGGTATTGCTAACGCAGCAGGGCCTTTTATAGGTGATGTTGCGAGAATAGGTACTGGCACTATACAAGCTGCTAGTGGCGATCCAGAGAAACTTCTGGAATCTGTAATGAGGACTTTTGTCTTCCCGGGACAAGAGGCTCTTATGGATCAGATTGGAGAAGAAGGTAAGAAACGAGGCAGCCGAAGTTCTCGTAGTAGTAATAGAGGAGGAGGCCGTAGTGGCTCAGGAAGATAGATTAGATAGGATAGAAAGTAAAGTCGATACATTAGTGGAGGCTATGACACGGATGGTTAGGTTCGAAGAAAAGATAGCAAACCATCAGCAAGGTATGGAACGCTTTGGGTTTCGACTTGATGATATTGAAGGGCGTGTAGAGGTTATTGAGAAACTTGTTCCTGTATATAATATGTGGACAAGTTGGGCTAACAAAGTAGCCTTCATTATTATCTCTGCACTTACTCTTGCAATCTTAGGCATAGTGATTTCGTAATGCCTAGCTTTGGGAAGACATCAAGAGAGAGGTTATCGACTGTTCATCCAGATTTGCAGCGGTTGTTTAATGAAGTTATTAAACACATGGACTGTAAGATCATAGAGGGTAAGAGGTCGCTCGAGAGGCAACGAGAGCTTTTCGAGTCTGACCCTCCTCGCACTCATACTATGGCAAGTAAGCACCTGTCAGGAGATGCTGTCGATGTTGCACCTTGGCCTATAGATTGGGGAGATAAGGAACGTCAATATATCTTTGCTTCTCTTGTACTAGATACCGCTATGCGTATGGGTATACGTATCAGGTGGGGTGGTTGGTTTAGAGCGAAGGGGAATAAGATATTCTATGACAGCCCTCACTTTGAATTGTTATTAGACTGGGAGAGTTAATATGATACTTAGCTTTATTAAAGGCTTGTTTAGTTCAGGAGCTGTTGGTTCCATAGAGCGCATTGCAAGCGAGGCTATTGAAACAGATAAAGAGTCGGCAGAAGCTAAGTCTCTATTCGTTAAGACTCTTGATCCTAACGGTAAGATGCGAAGAGATTTATCTGCATTTGCAAGCAAAGCCTATGGCTTCTACTTGTTAGCAACTACTCTGCTTATCTTCGCACATGCTTATGGAGTAGGCGACCCTACCGCTTCGAGGGAATCAATGGAGGCGATGCAGGAGTTATTCTTACCTATTACAACTGCATGGGGTTCTATTGTTACTGCTAGTTTTGGGGTGAATGGTATGAATTCTTTTAAAGGAAAGTAATATGGAATACCCTACTATCACTGTAAGGTGGGCTGATCATTGGTGTGAGCGCGGAGACTTTGATGTTAAAGATATTGAAGAGAACGTGAAGAGCCCTTATGTGGGTGAATTTACTGGCAAGCTTGTAGCTGAGAGTAAACAGATGATAGCTATCGTGAGTAATGTATGGGAGGATGGTACAGTAAGCGACCCAATGTACATTATGAAGAGGGCTATTATTACTAGGACAGATAGGGAAGCTGTAGAATAATAACAAGGAATGAAAAAGATGAGGGGCATTGCGCCCCTCTTTTTTTTTTTATGAATGGAAGGTTTGCATTAATTGCTTATGACGTTCTAGATAGCTTTTAGTGACAGCCTCACTCAACTCTTCATGGTTCTCATCGATGAGTTGGATCATCTGCTGGTCTACTTTACGATGGATAGCAGACCTCACGGCTTCCTTGACATAGTTATTAATACTCTGATTAAATTCCTCGTCAAAGATACTATCTACATCTAGGTCAATATTAACCCGGATACCCATTACTTGTCTCCCTTCTTGCCTTTAGTTTTACTTTTATCCTTATCCCCTTCTTCAGGGTCTTTATCTTTATCAGGCATAGAGTCAATAACTTCTGCTAGTACTTCACACATGATAGCCCCAAGACGGTCATAGCGTTCAGGCGTCAGGTTAGTACGTGCAATCTTAACTACCTCTGATACACTCTCAAACTGTTGTTGAGATTGAATACCAAAAGTCTGTGCTGCTTTAGCTGCGAGTTGTTGTTTGATTGTTGGTTGGTTTTCCATTTCACTCTCCCATGAGTTTAGTTAGGTTATTTAATACTACTTGAGCCTTACGTGTATCTTCAGCCATGTGATCTGCTGTCGCCTCTTTTTCTGCAATCTCTACACGCAAGACAGCTTCTTCTTCGTCATTACGTTGGATGAAATCATTAAGGTCTTTAGCAGTCTTATTGAACGAAGATAAGATACTTGATAATGGTTTCTTAAACATAGCTATTCTCCAGTTAGTTTATGAACACTCTTTCTGTCCAGTCTCTTTATTAATATAACAAGCTTTAGCACCTTCATCTTCAGGCCCCTCTTCCTTCTTGTTCAGGATACCAAAGCGTTTTCCTTTCGGGTTAAATGTAGTACAACCTTTACATCCTAAGTCAAAGGCATCAATATATATTTGCTTGAAATCTCCCCAATCCTCATCACCACTCAAGTTGATTGTCTTGGAACATGAGGAGTCAATGTACTTCTGGGCAAGAGCAAGAACAGAAAGATGCTCTTGAGGTGTGCATTGGTCACTCGTCTTTCCTTTAACTTCCCATTTTCTGTATGCGTAGTCAGGCACATCAACGACCACTGGCCCGTCCCATTTTTGAATTGTCCTTGTAGTTTCAAGAGCAAATACAGGCTCAATGCCACCACTGCAATTATCAGCAGATAAGCTAATAGTACCAGTAGGGGCGATACTAAGAAGATGGCTATTGCGTATTCCATACTTCTTAATCCTCCGTCTAATACGATCAGGTAGAGTTTTAATGAATGGCGTAGCTAGGTATTTCTCAGCATCGAATAGCGGGAACGCTCCCTTTTCTTTTGCTAAGTCTACGCTTGCATTGTAGCATTCATCTCGTAGTATCTCTAACACTCCTTCAAGCCAGCTCAGGAACTCTGGACTTGCATAAGGTAAGCCTAAGGCTTCGCCTGCATTGGCTACTCCAGTAAAGCCTAAGCCCATCCTACGTTTATCATAGGACTCTCTAGCCTGCTCTTCAAGCGGGAAGGTAGTGCTGTCATGAATGTTATCCATCGCTCGTACCACTTCTGGTATGTCTGCTTTGAATTGTGTGTAGTCGAATATCCGTTGCCCATCTGCATCCTCCATTATATACTTAGTTAAATTAAAGGAACCAAGGAGACATGCGCCATAAGGGGGCAAGGGCTGCTCACCACAAGGGTTAGTCGCTGTAATGGTTTCACAGTAGCTTAGGTTATTCATCTCGTTAATACGGTCAATGAATAATACTCCCGGCTCTGCCCACTCCCATGTCGCTCTCATAATCTCATCCCATAAAGCAGTAGCTCTTACTTGCTTATATATCCGTCCATCAAAGCGTAGGTCAAACATGTCATCATTCTTGACTGCTTCCATGAACTCGTCTGTAATACCTACTGAGATATTGAAGCGAGTTAGGTGGTCTGTGTTTTGTTTAGCTCGAACAAACTCCTCAATATCAGGATGGTCTACCCTAAGTACCCCCATCTGTGCGCCACGTCGATGACCAGCAGAAGAGATGGTGGCACAGACAGCATCAAAT
>JASFEL010000046.1:0-6880 GCA_050124855.1 Candidatus Thorarchaeota archaeon
CCTGAGGCTTCATAGGTTCTTCAAGAGAGGCACAGGTGAGTACTTTGTCTGGCCAGAACCCAAAGACCAAAGCTTGTGGCTAGTCTTTCGGAGGTCATTATACGGCTCCATCCTAGTTGTTGGCATTGGCATGACTTTGGTTAGCTTTGAACTGATGGGCGTTGCACAAACTGCTGATCTTGCTGCCTTTGGCACATGGGTAGTGATAATATCAGCAGCTGTTCTTCCTCTCACTGTCCTGATACTATACTACGGCCCATGGCTCATCAAGGATGCCGGCCTCTTTCACTTGGACATCAAGGATCGATCTCTGAGCAACGTGGGCGACGACCTGGAGGACATGCTCGAGTTCTTTGCAGGAGTCGACCTGATTCTCGTCTGGCTTGAGATGACATTGACAGCAGGCTTCGAGCAACCCTGGTTCTCGATATTTGTGATCATGGTTGCTTTGGGTCCACTTCTCGCCATTATCTTCAATTTCACTCTTGTGTTCATGTTTGTCAAGAACCGAGCCACACTGCAAATCATAGACCGCTTGGTGGCTCGATATGATACTCAAGATATGTTCAACGCTTCAGAGAAGATTAGAAGCAAAGTCCTAGCCCTGATTGATAGAGATATCCTTGCATCATTGGAATCAACCGATGATGATGCTAGTACTACTGTTGAAGAAGAATATGACCCAATTTCAATTGACTCTGAAGAGTCCGAGGAACCTGTTGTGACTAAAGAAGAAGAAGACAGCTGGACTTAGCACAATCTTCACTCGTCAATGAGCATGGCAGATCCACCAGTGAATCTAAAGCCAACTTCGGCTTCTTTCATCGACCTTAGCTGATGAGCTAGCGATTCATCTGGAACTGAGGCCACAATAGTTTGTCCATGAAAGTCGATTGTGATTCTGAAAGTTCCTATTCTTGGAACAACAGAGATAACTGATGCTGTCGGAGATTCAGTATCCCCATCCAGAGTTAAGACAATGTCCTCTGGCTTAATGGTGTACTTCACTGTTCGACCCTCCTCTGCAGAACCACTTGCGCCAAATCGATATCCATTAGTTTCAATAATGACATGCTCTTTTTTCAGCTCCACTACCAAGCCTGTCAGAACATTTCCGCTTCCCAAGAAGCCAGCCACAAACTTGTTAGCAGGTCTATCATAAAGCTCCTCAGGCTGGCCTACTTGATTGACGACTCCTTCATTCAGGATTGCCACGCGATCGGATATGGCGAACGCCTCATCCTGGCTGTGAGTCACATAAATAGTGGTGATATCGAGTTCATCCTGTATCCTTCGAATTTCGGTTTGGAGCCGTTCCCTCAGTTGAGGATCTAATGCTGAGAGAGGCTCGTCAAGAAGGAGAAGATTCGGTTCTTTTGCAAGAGCTCGTGCCAGAGCAATCCTCTGGCCTTCTCCACCGCTCACCTCGTTACTTCGCCTCAGCAGCAGGCCTCTAATACCCAAAAGGTCTGCCAGATGCTCAACACGGTCGATAGTTGATTCGCGACTCCATCCCGCCATTTCTAGCGCGAATGCTATGTTCTGATACACATTCATGTTCGGGAATAGTGCCACAGATTGAAACACCATGCCTATGTTCCTATCTCTTGGAGGAGCTAATGTGACATCTTGCTCATCAAAAAGAAGTCTACCTGCCTGTGGTTTGAAGAAACCGGCAATCATTCGAAGTGTTGTAGTCTTTCCTGAACCGCTTGGCCCTAGTAGGGTCATGAGCTCCCCATCATTGACTGTGAGGTTAATGGGGCCAATACTTGTACCATCTCTGAATCTTCGCATAAGTCCGTGTAATTCAACACTAACCACTATAATGCACCTCCCGAAGTTTCGCCTGAAAGTTTCCCAATTGCCAGAAAAGCGATGAAGCATATTGCTACGAGAACAAAGGCGGCCGCTCCAGCCTCCACCATTCTGCGAACGCCTAGATACTGGTAAATCACGACAGCCAATGTTGTGTTCTGCTCCAACGCAATGAATAGAGTTGCTGACATCTCGCCGATTGCCATGGCAAAGGCGAACACGCCTCCTGCAAGAATTCCTGGAGCGAGCAGGGGAAGCTCGACATAGAACAGTTTCTGCAAGCGGGACGCCCCCAAGGATTCTGCTTGTTCAAGAACTTCGCTGTCAATATTCCTCAAAGATATCTCGATAGCTCTAGCGCTGAAGGGCAGTCCAATGAGTGTTTGCGCAATCACAATCAAGACCCAAGGATTGGTTGTCAGTCCAAGGGGTACAGCAATGATACGCATTAGACCATAAGCTACTGTGATTGCAGACACACCTAGGGGTAGAAGCGTCATCGCAGATGCTAAGGTTGGCAAGCCCCTCTGCTGAGTACGGTGTAGGTAAGCTAAAGGAATTCCAAGAACGACAGCAATGATAGTAGCTAGGACTGCATACAACAGAGAATTGACTAACGGTAGTAGACCGCCTCCAACACCTGAATCGAGTAGATTGGCAAATCCCTCGAGTGTGTATTGATTGCTAAAGGGATTGTATACAGCTGCCTGTGCAATAGCGATGATTGGTCCAGCAACTAGAACTGCAATAAGCACAAGGTATCCAACAGCACTGGCTCTCCATTTCAGACTAATCTCGTCAAAGGTCATGGTTTTGATTGTCGTAGTTCTCCCACTACTATCCTCTATTCTTCCAAGTTTGATATAGGAATAAGCGAGCGCCAAGGTGATGAGAATTTGAATTATAGCTAGAGAACTTGCCTCGCCAAAATCGAAAGTCCTGAATGCATACCAAATCCGAACCTCGAGGGTCATGAACCTCCCCTCTCCAAGTGCTAAGACGATAGGGAATGACATGAAACAGAAAAGAAATGTCAGAACTGAAGCGGCTAAGAGAGATGCACGAATGTGCGGTAGGATGACATGTCTGAATTTCTGGATGGTAGTCGCCCCGAGAATCTCTGCTGTTTCTTCAATCTCTGGGTCCAATCTCTCAAGTGCTGAAGAAACCATGACGATGACTAAAGGAATATTATAGAACGTGTGAGCTAGTATAATTCCACCAAATCCATTTGCCAAGTTCAAAACGCTATCAGATGATCTAGCTATCGTCATAAGAAAAGAGTCTAAGATTCCATATTCTCCGAAAACACGTAGAAAGCCTACAACTACAACAATGGGCGGCAAAACGAAGGGAACAATGAGCGACGCTCTCAATAAGGACTTCCCTCTCATTCTCAATCTAGCTAGAAGAAATGCGCCAGGCAGCCCAATGATCACAACTAGTATTGTGCTGATTAGGGCTTGAACTACAGTGAAATTGAGGACAGACTGTGTCACCATGGAAGAAATGACTTCGATGAATGATGTGCCGGGTCCGTAAACGAGACCCTCAAACAGGACTGTAGCAACAGGGAAAACTAAGAACGCTCCAAGAAGCACCAGGGGGGAAGCGATAGCGGCCCATCTAAGTGAGGATTTCCACTCCATGATTTCGCCCCCGAACTAGGTTATCCTGATTTCATCATACATATCGAGCCAGGTAGCGAGATTGGCTGTAATCTCCGTTCTTGGAAGGAGCTCATTTAGCAAAGATACCTCGCTAGGATGCAATGCATATTCAAAAGCAGGGTCTAATGCTACACCATTTCTGACGGGGAACATCCATTGATTTGTGGCTATGAGGGATTGAACGGTTTCATTCAGGCAATAGTCGATGAATGATTTTGCCAAATCAGGATTTGGACCGTTCTTGACCAATCCCATACCCTCGACCTGCATCCACGCATAGTAATCTCCATCATGGTAGATTGGAGCAATTCCTGTTTCTGGTTCTCCTCCATAAAAATACACTGAATATGCCCCATCAGTTCCATAACTATTCATGATGTGCTTGCTTGGAGAATCGTACCAGACACTCCACGCTTCAGACCATCCCGGCTGAACATCAATGTGCTCATTGACATCAATCCACCACTCTGTCCAGTTCACATGTAGAATCTTTTCGTGAACCGCAATCTCCGTCAAAAGAAAAGCAAGACCCGGACTACTGAAGTGAGGATCCTGAGTGACCAAGCCACTTGCCAGAGCTGGATTTGCCAAATCCGTGAACGTGAGGTTATTCAGTTCCGGAAACAACTCAAGACTGCTGTTCTTGTATATCAGAGTAACAAGACCAAAATCAAACGGGACAATGTAATGGTCTGGATCTAGCGCATTGATGAATGTGGAGTTCACAACATCAATGTTAGATGGTTCGTAGGGGGTGAGGAGATCGGTTACTCCTGGTTGAAGAATTAGGATGTTGTCTATCCCGATGACTAAATCTGCAACAGGATTGCTTTGCTCTGTCCCCAGTCTTGATATGATGCCATTGGCATCTGTCTGAAGTCTCTCGATTGTTACATTGCAATTGAATCGCTCCTCAAATGGACCGAATGCCCTTTCGAATATCGTGTCTGCATCATCACCCCACTGCATAAAGCTATCATATGTGTAGACTATCAGAGTAGGCCTCTCACTCGGAGGACGGTAAGAGATAATCGCTATTGAGGCGACTGCAATGACAGCTACAACAACCACTGCAGCGACCACGATTTTGGGGTCTCTTCTCTCTGGATACTCAGACATCACAGACACAACCATTCTTATATCTGTGTTATACAACATAGTTATAGAACGGACTGAGATAAATAGTTTGCTTTGGAGTGATTACGATGCGACCCCCATGTGAACTCGTACAGAAAGAGTATCTACCAAGTCTTAGAGCTACTCTCGCGATGAAGCTTCATGAATCAGGTCAGTCTCAGAATGAAATTGCACGAAGAATGAGTATCACCCAAGCAGCTGTGAGCAAATATCTGAGTCAAGGGAGCAAAAAAAGCTCAATCCAGAAGCATGTAGACATTCTCACAGAGAATCTCACGAATATGATACTGTCTGATGCTCCTCAGCAAGACATGATGGTGAAGGAGATATGCAAGACATGCATGTACCTACGGATTGGATCTTCAATCTGCAAAATGCATAGAGACTCCGTGCCAGCTTTAGGTGAGGTCAAATGTCAGATCTGCACAGATCTTCTTGCAGGTGAGGAAAAGGAATTTGCAAGTCGGGGAGTGACTCTGAGGGATCTTCAAGAAGCCCTAACACTAATGTCGAATGCTCCTCAGTTCTCACGACTAATTCCTCAGGTAAGAGCGAATCTTGTAGCATGCGGGACTGACGCCACTTCATACATGGACGTAGCTGGAGTTCCTGGAAGAATCACATTAGTCAATGGACGTGCTGTAGCTCTGACATCTCCTCAGTTTGGTGCCTCACAACACACTGCCAATCTTCTTCTCTGGGCACGATCCAATTGGCCTTCACTTCAAGCTTGCCTGGGTATAAGTGGGACAAAGGAGATCGTCGCCGCTGCAGAAAAAAATGGCATCAAGATGATTGGCCTATCAACACCTGCTACTGACCATGTATCAATCTCTGAAGCGGCTCAGAATTCTACAGGGCGCGTGAAGAAGACGCTGAATTATGTCGCGATACATGTCCCCGGTGGAATTGGCGTAGAACCCATTCTCTACCTCTTTGGTCCAAGTGCAGTAGGCTTAGCCAATGCATCAATATCTTTGAGCATGAAGTTGTAGGATCCTGTCATACACATCCTTATTTCTTCTAAAAGGGAGCATCAGTTGATACCACATACTAGGCGGTCTGCGATGGTCAAAATAAGAAATGGTATAATGAGGGATTGTAAGGACCTTCTAGAGGTGTATATGGGCACCCGTTGGTCTGAGGGATTCACCACTGTTGAGCAAGTCAAAATGGAGCATAGAGGCGTCGCGTTTGAGAAATGGGGTTGGCTTGTGGCAGAGATTCGAGGAAGAGTAGTGGGTGAAATCCTGTGCCGTATTGAGAAGAATCCAGTTGCTGGAAGAATTGGTATCATTAGAAGCCTCGGAATCGATGTTCGGCATCAGAAGAAGACTATAGGAACGAAACTGACCAAAGCTGCGGAGAAAGTGCTGCGAGCCAAAAAAGCTGGAAGGTTTGTCGGAACCACCACGCCAGAGGCGTACAATTATTGGATGAAGGTTGACTATCATAAACGGTATTGGGTGCTGAAGATTGAGTCAGCTCTTTCGAAAATACCTTCCAAGAGGTCCAGGAAGTTGAAGCGCAATATCATCTCGGAACTAAAGACACTCCCAAAGACAATGCGCTTCTCAAACATAGCTTATCCTGGAGAACTCGCAGAAGTTGTCAGAGAAATCATCACATATGGAAGACCCGGTTTGATGATGGAGTTTCAGGCGAATGGTGTTCTTATGGGTGTAGGTGCTGCTGTTAAGCAGGATGATAAGACCGCGAAGTTCATTGCAGATGTCACAACAAAAGGTGCTGATTTTGCCGATATCATTGTGCTTCAGACCGCGAAAGCGGCCGCCAAGTTGAAGCCAAAGAAGGTCTGGACACTCATTCCTGAGGACAGACTGTCATGGTATAAGAAAATAGTACCATGGAAGTCCGAGATGTATCGCAACTTCCCGGTAACTAAATTAGCTTAGTTTCATTCCTGTTCTGACTCCATGGCAAGTGGGACTGCAATGTTAGTGAAGATCAAAGCGGTTCCAATTGCCCAGATACTTGCCATATTGATGTGCCAGATTGCAAATGGAATCGAGTTCACACCCAGTGCAAAGAAGACACCTGCAATAATTACAACGAACAACAGATCTGCTATGAGAACTGCTACTATGGAGCTTCCTGTTCTCCATCGTCTTATTGGCAGACCAAACGCAATAACAAGAATGACAACCAAGCTCACAATCTCTTCTAGTTTGAAGTTGGCGAATCCGAATAGTTCTTCGACGTCTCCTTCGAGACCTTCATCTGTCACAATGAGG
>JASFEL010000047.1:0-6815 GCA_050124855.1 Candidatus Thorarchaeota archaeon
GTACGTGAATCGGTAGACATAGTTCGTACGGTCTTCAGACTTCAAGTATTCCACCAAGATCTTCTTCGGGCGTTCATACCCACTACAATATTCACAACGGAATACAGACCGCGACCAAATAAGTGTGAGTATGTGAATTAGCAATACAGGGATAACGGCAACATAATGCGCCTATACGTATTCAGAACACGTCCGTCTTGATACCGATGTGCTGGCAGCTTAAACGGCCAATAGATGAGGAAAGAAGCGTTATGAGGCCTTATTTAGCAAAAATAAGGGTATTGTACAAACCATCTCCTATTCACTAGAATATGTGCTTTGTGAATGAACTGATATGTATTTCATATCTCTTTTTGTCCTGTTCCACTGGAAACCAAGGGGTGGCTTCATTCACACACTCAAGAAGGTCTATGGGCTCTTATTCCATCAGTTAAAGTCTTTTGAACGCTATTTCATGAGAACTGTTCACAAAAAGGGCGCCATTCACACATAATCAATGTGAAAACCTGTTAATGAGGTGAACATGTCAACCTTCTCTGATGGTTTGGATTGGCATCAAATAGTCTAATGGATCCTCCCCGAGGACCAACTGAGCGAACGATTCATCAGTATTCACATTGGTCACCATTTCCAATCTTCCGCGTGCCTCAACTGTTTCACCTGCGAAGACATGTTCTGTAAATCTTCCACGAAAACTGACCAGCCTCTTTATCTTGGTTGTATCATCCGTTTCTATAGTATAGATACATGGAGTGAATATCGAATCAGAGTCATCTGTAACTGTACAGCTTATTGTTTGAATGCCCTTATCCCGGATGATTAGGTCTTCATACTTGTAATCTATCTCTTCAGGAAGTTTCACTGCTCTGATGAAGAAGTCATACGACCTAAACAATCCTTGAAGGACCTTCTGAGATTCGATTATCTGTAATGCTTTCGTCCATCGTTCATGTTTTTCCCATCTAAATTTTACATGCATTTTCAGTGGGTCACCGTGATACTGTATCATCTCTGGGAATGAGTCGAATTTGCTCTTGAGTGAACTGTGAATCTTTCTAGCAGGTTTTGACCCGTAAACGACAAGATCAATGTCAGACTTTTGGCTAGAGAGGCCCACAAGCTGAGACCCTGTGAGTCCTATATCTGAATAATTCACGCCAGTCTTATCCACTAAGAGCTCGGCAAGATTACGAGAGGCTCGTTCTAAGTCTGAGATGTGTGAACCCATATCGAGAAGCTGTCGTAGACTGTCCGTTGGATTCAGAACAAATGATATACGGTCTCTAGGGACCGCTTGGAATTGCCGTCCCCGTTTCTTATCGAGCCACAAATACTGTGGGTATTTTTCACGAAGAATCTCATTCCGTTCTATCAGGTTGTATACCTTTCTGAACCTAGTCCCATCTCTTGTTTGACGATCTCCCTGTTCGTCTTGGACGTATCGCAAATATGCGATAACGCGGTCTCTGGGATGGACGACCCCCTTTACCTCGAATAGAAGACCATCATGGGTCATTATGAAATGGCCTTCAATGGGTGTTGCACTCAAAGGACTCATCAAGTTCTGAACACAAGGCCAACAATTAAAGAGACCCCCATGTACAAAACTGAGTATGACAGCAACAATGGACATCAAAGCGGATTTTGGCATTTATGATGTAGAACCAGAGCTTGTGTATCTCGATTCAGCTAGTACAACCCTGGTTCCCAAAATCGCTGTTGATGCCACACAGAAATTTCTCAATTCAATAGTATCATCTTCCAGAAGAGGTGCCTACAGATTGGCTGTGGATGCCAGCTCTATGACTGAGGATGTCCGTAAGTCACTAGCAAACTTCATGAATGCTGAAAAATCACAGGTCTCCTTCCAAAAATCCCTCCCCACTGCTGTCGCCTCCTTTGCATACGGGTTTGACTGGAAAGGGACTAATCGGAATAAGATAGTGCTTGCTCAGAATGAAGAACACTCAATTCTTGTCGCACTTCTAAGGGCAGCTCAAACTCTGGGTCTTCAAGTTGAAACTGTTTCGTTATCTTCTGATGGTATTCTGGACTTATCGGACCTCGACCAAGCTGTCGATACGGAAACAGGAATTGTCGCAGTCGGTCATGTGACTGTTGGGGTTGGCGTAATAAATCCGCTTCAAGAAGTCGCCAAAATCTGCCAAGAGCATGAAGCATTGCTCCTCACTGATGCGACACGATCCATGGGTGTGACAGATACAACTCTCTCGTCCCTACATGCCGACATAGCAGTTTGTTCAGCAAATATTGGTCTAATGGCGCCTCCAGGTTTGGCAATACAATGGATTCGAAAGAATCTCGGAGAAATTCATCAGCCTGGTGTACTTGGTGGGTCTGCAGTTGCTAATGTCGAGGCTCAGTCTTTTGAGATTGCATTTCAACCAGATAAATTCGAATCAGGCACTCTAAATCTTCCCGCAATAGCAGGACTTGGTGCGTCACTTGACTATCTTCGAGAACTAAGAATCCAGGGTCAGCTCAAGCACATGAACACAATCACAGCTCATACATATGATTCTCTGAGTGACATAGAGGGACTGACTCTCTATGGCAATCCTACTAAGGAGAACAGCATTTTTGGATTCAATATAGGCGATAAGGATGGAATCAATTGCCATGAGGTTGCTCTTTTCCTAGACGACTCTAATATTGCAGTCAGAAGCGGTTTGGTTTGTGCTCATCCATCAATCAAACCATTTTCAGAGGAAGGAATTGTTCAGATATCGCTCCATGCCTACAATACTATTGAAGACATTGATCGAATGGCTGAATCACTTAGGATGATTATCAAGGAGCTTCTATGATGTCCAACACAAAATCTAGCCGACACCGAAGACAGGAGGATAGATGACAAAGTACTGCACGATTATTGCAAGAAGTACTCCACTCATCACTAGACCCTTGCCACGTTTCGAATTTACTTCCGTGAACCATAGAATTGCTCCCGCGAGGACGACAATCGCTGCAGAAACTCCACCTATGAAAATCAGAAAATCCCATATTTCCACAAAATACCCTGCTATCAGGTTGGCAAAGTCAGCCAACGGACTAAGTAGATATACTGGCATTAGATTCACACGTTAGATATTCTCCTCAAGGGGATTTAAGGTCCTTAGAGAACAGTGACCGATTTAGCTAGGTTTCGAGGTTTGTCAGGGTCATATCCTTTTCTCCGAGCCATATAGTAGCTGAAGAGCTGAAGTGGCACAACGTATGGCATAACTGAGAACTCCGATTCAATCCCCGATGGAATGGTAAACAAATGATCTGAGAGGCTTTCTAACTCCTCATCGCCTCTCTCAATGACAGAGATTATCGATGCACCTCTTGCTTTCATCTCCATAATATTTCCAATAATCCGATTTCTGGTTTCGTCTCTTGGAGCAACAAAAATCACAGGATATCCATCATGAACAAGCGCTATTGGTCCATGTTTGGACTGTCCTGCAGAGTATGCTTCAGCATGATTGTAGGCAATCTCCTTGAGTTTGAGTGCTCCTTCCTCAGATGTTGCCTGGGAAATGCCTCTTCCCAAGAAGAGTAGGCTTGGCTTGTTATGAAGAAGACCAGCAAGCCGTCTGGCTTGTTCTTCATTCCTCGAGATGACTTCTGAGATAGTTTCAGGTAACTTTTCAAGTCCTTTTCGTTTTTCTTTCAGTATTCTCTTGTCTACTAAACCAGTCAGCTCACCAAGCACTAATGCTAGTTGGGCTAGCGATGTGAGTTGAACCATGAAGGTCTTAGTGGCTGCAACACCAATTTCTGGACCTGCTTGTGTAATAATAATGTGATCAGCGATACGTGTAACCGAACTTCCAACAACATTCGTGATGGCTATCACTTTCGTGCCGAATCCTTTTGCATACTTGAGAGATGATATAGTATCAGTCGTTTCACCTGATTGAGTAATGGCTACAATACAATCGTTTTCAGACAAAGCACCATAGACAGTATCAGGGAATTCACTGGCTAGCTCGAACCGGGGTAAAATCCCAGCAAGAGAAGCAAACATGTGCTTTCCAGCTATTGCCGCATGGCCGGACGTCCCCATTGCCAGAAAGTAGACATTCCTGCTTTCAAGAATCAGCTGAGCAGCATCTTGCAACACTTCCGGTCTCAGACGAAGGGTATTTCGAATTGCATCTGGTTGCTCGTGTATCTCTTTCAACATGAAATGAGGAAATCCACCTTTCTGAGCTTGGTCGGCAGTCCAGCTTATCTCGATGGTTTCTCTATCTACAACTGTACCATCAGATAACTTTCGAATCACAACACCTTCCGTATCAAGAGTTGCAATTTCGCCATCAAGTAACAAGATCATGTCACTAGTCATCGGCAGAAATGCAGGGATATCTGATGATACATAGGTAGTATCTTCCTTTCTTCCGAGTACAAGGGGATTACCATCACGAGTACAGACAATTTTCCCATACTCTTTCGTTGTCATTGCAACAATAGCATAAGTACCTTCGATTCTCTTGGTAACTTCAGTAATTGCTTCAGTGAGATTCATGCCATCAGCCATGTAATCCTCTATCATATGGGGAATGACTTCTGTATCAGTTTCAGAGCCAAACTTATGCCCTTTTGACGCAAGCTCTTTCCGAAGTTCCAGAAAGTTATCAATAACGCCATTATGGACCACAGCAACTTCATTGTTACAATCAAAGTGAGGATGTGAATTGTACATTGATGGTATCCCATGAGTTGCCCATCGGGTATGTCCAATTCCTATACTTCCAGGCATCTCATCGAGATTGAGTTTCATATGGACTTCCTCAATCTTACCCTTGTCTTTCTTCATATGCAACTGGTCTTCTGCAATAGTTGTCACTCCTACAGAGTCGTATCCTCGATATTCAAGACGCTTTAATGCTTGATGTAGGAATGGGGCTACTTGACCCCGCTTTTGAACGACACCTATTATACCACACATCTACAAGGTCCTCAGACTCACTATGGATACACAACAATCATTATCCACCAAAAAGGGTTTGTGTAGATGGAATTGACCTAACCAGTGAGTTCAATTTCAATATAGACAGAATCCGGAATACGTACCCGCATAATCTGACGAATTGCTCGCTCATCCGCATCAATGTCAATCAGACGTTTATGAATTCTCATTTCCCACTTGTCCCACGATTCAGATCCTTGCCCACAAGGAGTCTTGCGCGTAGGGATGACCATTCTTCGTGTTGGCAGTGGGATCGGACCAGACATCCGGACTCCCGTCTTGCGAGTAATTCGTCTAATCTGATTGCAGACACCATCTAGGTGTTCAGTACTCGTACTTGACAGTCGAATCCGTGCTTTCTGGGTCATGTAAATTCAGCCTCGTCTACGAGGTGGATAGCGCAACGGAATTTCAAATGGATAAAAAGGTTGTCTTGTGGAGTGACTTGGAACACGTGTTCTCATAAGCTTGTATGACAATGTCCATAAGTATGAGCACAGCCAAAAAGGGAGAGTGCAGGATGTGAATAGGCTTACAATAGTAAAACTGGGAGGATCTGTCATAACCTACAAGGACTCATCTCCACCCAAAGTCAATCGAAAGAATTTGCTCCGTATAGCTAAAGAACTGAAGACTTCAACAGAACCAATCATAGTAATTCTGGGTGGTGGAGCACATGGGCATCAAGCAGCTCACAGACATGGTTTCGGAAACTCTTCAACTCCCTCAGAGCAATTACTCAAAGGAATCCCTTCAATACGTCATAATATGTCGATTCTCTCTCTTGCTGTCGAAGAAATCCTAAATGAAGCAGGCGTTAATGGAGTAGTACTACCACCCTTTCTTGTAGCTAGTCTGAATAACAGAGAGATTAGCAACTTTCAAACATCACTCTTCCAGAGGGCAATTCGGTCTGGTTTCACCGTCATCACACATGGAGACGTCTGCTTTGACGAATCTCTTGGTGCTTCTATTCTTAGTGGTGATACAATTGCGGTCTATCTAGCAAAAGAGATGAAAGCCACCTCTCTCTACATAGGAACAGATGTAGATGGAGTTTTTGAAGAAGATCCTAATACCAATCCTGAGGCTGCCCATATAGAGATAATCGATACTACAAACATAGACTCTGTTCTAGACAAAGCAGGTCCATCCTCAGCCACAGATGTCACAGGTGGGATGGAAAAAAAACTTGTAGATATCTTCACATTGTCTGGTCTTGCCATGGACATAGCAATCTTCAATCTTGGAGTGCCTAATCGACTTTCCACATTACTTTCTGGGAAGACTCCGCCATGCACAAGAATCCGTTTCTAGATTGAATGATTAATGCCCTGCAGCACTGGCTACAGTAACATACTCTGAGAAGTCATAAAGCAGGATGTTATCTGGCATGACAACAGTATCCTCAAGATACTCTGCAGCGGTCAACACACATACAATTCGTTTTGACTTGCAAGTTCTACATGCAATATCACTCTGAAGATGAAACAATGTGTTGAGCTGTTGTTGATTCGGGAAGACAACATACGAAATGCCATTTGTGCAAAGATCGTAATAGCCATGATTACGAGAAACCGAGCGTTGCCGCTTTTGCAGTTCTTGCTCCAGAGCATTGACGGCGGACTCCTTGAGCTTTGCTAATTCACCGGAGTTCACTATCCAAAGTCCTTCATCTAGATCAATGAAATCAAAATCATTTCCAACACGGAGGGCCATCAAAACTTCATCGGCCAGAAGCTCTGTCAATGCACGTTTTCCTTCTTCTACATTCATTGGGGTGGACTTTCCCTTGAGTGATTGCAGAGCGGTTGTTTCAATGAACTCCAACAAG
>JASFEL010000048.1:0-6798 GCA_050124855.1 Candidatus Thorarchaeota archaeon
AGCTTAGCTGGATTAGTACTAACTAGGGCAACTAATTGATTCACGGTGAATCCACGTTTGCCCACTCCTTCTGTGAACATGAGTGGAACCATAGTTTCAACGCCAGGCATCCCAAATGGAATCTTTGTAAAGTCCCCGTTCCATGCTGCCTTTTGCTTAGTTGTGAAAGTGCAGGTGTCTGTCGCTATTATCTGTACATCTCCATTCATCAGGCCCTGCCAAAGCCTTTCGCTATCATGTGGTTTCTTAACCTGAGGACATGTTGCAAAGAGATGTCCGTTTTCACCTTTGAAGACCTCGTCATCTAAGAGTAGATACTGAGGACAGGTCTCTGCAAATACCCTGACCCCCCTCTGTTTGGCCAGATGTACTGCGTCTGCGCCCTCTCCTGTGGACATGTGCACGATGTAGAGCTGGCCGCCTGTGACCTCAGCCCACTTGATTGCGCGGATAATGGCTTCCTCCTCAGTATAACATGGCCTAGAGAGAGTATGTCCATATGCCCCCCACTTCTCTTTCTCCTTTGCATACCTCTGAATCAGCATGTCCAGAACATCCACACTCTCTGCATGGACTCCAATATGACCACCAAGTTTCGAGGTCTCTTCGAGAGCATTGAACAACATCCCATCGTCGGCCATCCAGCCCTCATTCTTATAGATCATGAACATCTTGAAGGTAGGAATTCCATAGTCTATGACCTTCTTGATCTCCGCCTGTGTCTTATCGTTCCAATCAGTTATTGCTGCGTGTAGGCCGTAGTCCACACATACCTTTTGGTCTGCCTCGGTTCTGCGTGCCTCAATAGCCTCCATGATTGAGCTTCCCTTGGTCTGAATGGCGAAATCGAGGACAGTAGTCACACCGCCACAGGCCGCAGCTTTTGTTCCGTTTTCAAAGTCATCCGCAGATATGGTCCCTGAGAATGGCAACTGAAGGTGAACATGTACATCAATACCCCCCGGGAAGACGTACTTCCCTTTAGCATCAACCACTTCTGCGCCATTATCCGGGAGACTCTGCGCAATGGTGACAATCTTGCCTTTACTCACACCAATATCTGCAGAATATGTATCAGAAACAGTGACAATCTTGCCGTTTTTGACGATTAAATCTAACTCGACCATGGAACGACCTCCATAAACTACTGGGGACGCTGCCATAAATTGATTTAGGAAACTCCTATTAGGCGAATAAATTACCGTTCAATTTACCCAAGGCTTTGGAATGATGACAATGAGAAAGATTCGTATCGGTCTAGTGCAGGCTCAATGGGAAGGCGATGTTAAGGACGAAGGGAAAATCGAAGAAAACATCGAAAAGATGATACGAAAGCACGAGGGATTTGCAGATATAGCAGTGCAACAAGAAGTACAAATCCTATGTTTCCAGGAGTTGTTCTATGGACCCTATTTCTGTGCTGAGCAGGACAGAAAGTGGTACAAGTATGCAGAGCCTATCCCCGGCCCCCTAAGCGAACGGATGTGTGAACTGGCAAAAGAACACAATTTCGTTTTAATCGCTCCAATGTACGAAGAGCAAGAAGTTGGAGTCTACTACAACACTGCTATTGTCATCGATTCTGACGGAACTCTATTGGGCAAGATGAGGAAGATGCATATCCCTCAGATCGATCCAGGCTTCCAGGAGAAATTCTATTTCCGACCAGGAAATCTTGGTTACCCGGTTTTTAAGACCGCAGTTGCTAGAATTGGTGTCTATATCTGCTATGACCGACATTTCCCAGAAGGCGCTCGAGTACTAGGTCTAAATGGTGCAGAGATTGTGTTCAATCCATCTGCCACCGTCGCAGGATTATCCGAACACCTTTGGACAATCGAACAGCCGGCTCATGCAGTGGCAAACGGATACTTCATTGCTGCCATCAATCGAGTAGGTGAAGAACCCTGGAAAACGGGAATATTCTATGGCAGCTCCTATATTGCTGATCCGCGTGGACAGTTTGTGGTCAAAGGATCGCGGGAGAAGGAAGAGCTCGTGGTGGGTGATATAGATCTCGAAATGATACGTGAGGTCCGAAACGTCTGGCAATTCTATCGTGACCGAAGACCAGACAGCTATGGGAGTCTTACTGACCTCTGATGGCCCCTCACATCTTCTTCTCGATCTCGGAGAAGACCTCATCAAGAATTGCACAGGATTCATCGATTTGTTGAGATGTGAGTTCAAGTGGCGGCTGAAGTCGAATCACATTGCCATCTAGACCTCCTTTACCCACAAGCAGCCCTCTCATCTTTGTGAGTTCCATGACCTCAGCCATCTCCTGCACTGCAGGCTCTTTTGTGACCTTATCACGGACAAGCTCCACTCCCAGCATCATCCCTTGACCACGTACTTCTCCAACTAGCTCATGATCTTCTTGGAGCGTCATAAGTTTCTGCTTGAAGTGATTCCCGACTTTAGCAGCCTTCTCTAAGTAATTGCTCTCTTCAATAATCTCAATGACAGCTACAGCTGCAGCACAGGACAGAGGATTTCCTCCGAAAGTTGCGAATCCGTCAGTCATAGTGTAGTCACGTACAATTTCAGGACTAGTGATGAAGCCACCAATCGGGATCCCACTGCCAAATCCCTTTGCTAGGGTGATGAAGTCGGGATCAACACCAACATGCTGGATTCCCCACCATTTGCTTCCTGTTCGACCGAATCCGGTCTGCACCTCGTCTGAGATATAGAGGCCATTATACTCCTTCACGATTTCTTGGGCAATCCGGAAGTACTCTGCGGGCGGTTGTATGATTCCACCTACGCCCTGGATAGGCTCAGCAATGAAGGCGGCAATAGAGTTATGGGTCTGAGTCCTCACAACCTCTCGAAGGTATCGAGCGCATTCGAAATCACATTCAGGATACTCCTTTCCAAAGTGACATCTATAGCAATAGCCGTATGGAGTGAATCGTACTCCTGGTGGATGACTCTCTGGAACTGTCCGCCATCCCGCAGTTGAGAGTTCCCTTGCGAGGGTAGTACGTCCATGGTACGCACGTGAACAGGCAACGATGTATTGGTTACCTGTATACTTTCGTGCTACGAACAGTGCAGCTTCATTAGCCTCAGAACCACTGTTAACGATGAATGACTGAGATAGACCTGTTGGTGCAATCCCCGCGAGTCGTTTCACGAGTACCGCATATGGAATTGTCGAGTAGAGTGAGCTTGTATACACGAGTCGTTCTGCTTGCCACTTTATGGTGGCCACATACTTGGGATGGTTGTAACCGGTAATCGTCGTGCATATACCTGCAAATAGGTCAATGTAGCGTTTACCTGAGCTGTCCTCAAGAGTTGCGCCCTCACCATTGACAAAAAGCACAGGGTCCTTGTAGTAATGCCCCACTGCGGGAGCAAGATGTTCCTTCTCAATCTCAAGAATCTCTTCCTTTGAGTACTGTTTCTTTAGGTCTTCGGGGACGAGTTCATCTGTCATAGTGCGCACCTAGCTATTTCGAGCAGCACAATGCTGAGCTAATCGAGCCTAAAGACTTTAGGGGAGGGCTGTGCACTGCCTCGGTGTTGGAGGTTTGCTATGAGATGTCCAATGACAGGCTCGCCTTGGAATTTGCAGGAATCAGTTTCAAGAATCCATTCATGCTCTCATCAGCTCCCCCTACGATGGATGCACGACATATGCTTCGGGCTGCAAGACTTGGATGGGGAGGCGCGGTCTTCAAGACGGTCACAGAAGAGCCAACAGTGGACCCTCGTACAAGATTAGGTGCGCTACGAAGAGGAGGCTCTCTAATTGGTATGAACAACATAGAACTTCTCTCTCGTAAGCCTCTATCGACTTGGACCGATGAATGGATACCTCAGCTCAAGCAAGAGGTTCCGGAGGACTTTGTCCTCATTGCGAGCATAATGAGCAGTCCTGATCCTGAGGGATGGACTAAGCTTGCTGAAACAATGACTCAGACAGAGGTTGATGCAATTGAGCTGAATGTTTCTTGTCCACATGGATCCCCTGAAAAACACATGGGTGCTTTCATTGGCCAAGATCCACAACTTGTAGAGGCTGTGACCAAAGGGGCTCGAAAGGGAACAGACCTTCCTTTGTTAGTCAAGCTGACACCCAATGTCATGGACATGGTCCCAATCGCAGAGGCTGCAGTGAGAGGAGGTGCTGATGCTCTTTCTGCAATCAACACTGTAGAAGCGCTCATAGGGGTTGACGTGGAAACTGCTACTCCTATGCCAATCGCTTATGGTCCTGGTTTAGACGAGAAGTTGAGCACATATGGAGGCTATTGTGGTCCAGCTGTGAAACCGATCGGGCTTCGATTCGTGTCTCAGGTTGCACGTGCATTGCCAGAGACTCCCATCTCCGGGATTGGAGGGATTGAAGACTGGAAAAGCGCTACAGAGTATCTCATGGTCGGTGCGAAGACTCTACAGGTATGTACAGCTGTAATGTGGTACGGCTTTGGCATCATCAAGGATATGACAGAGGGTCTTGATTCATTCATGGAGCGCAAGGGATACTCGAATATCGAGGAATTGGTTGGAAAAGCACTGCCTAAGATAACAACTTGGGAAGCCCTCAGCAAGCTCTCACCAGTCGTTGCTTCAGTGATCGCTGACAAATGCACCGGGTGCAAGAAGTGTGTTATTGCATGTTCTGATGGAGGATTTTTGGCTATTCAGATGAGAAACAGCAAGGCAGTCGTCAATGTGGAGAAGTGTGATGGCTGTGGTCTTTGTGCGGTCATTTGTGATGATGATGCAGTAGAGTTCATCAGCTCAAAGTAGTACAAATCGATATCAAATTCTTGGCTAAAAGACCCAAATCTTGTCTTTGAACGATTCGGGATCCTCACACCGAGGAGAGATGGAAACAGAAATTTCACAGACCGCCTCTGTAAAATCCTTGGCCTTTCTTTCTGATTCGTAAGTGCCACAGGCGCTCAATTACTATTCCTCCTCTTTCGGTTTGAATGCTGCAATCTTGGCACTAAGTGCGGGACCGCAACCAGCTTTCTCCACAATCTGGACGTCCTCGAATCCAGCATCACGCATATGTTGGAGATACTCCTCCCTGAGAATGGCTCCACCAATACATCCTGCGTAGTAACCAATATCTTCACGAACATGTTCGGGCAATGGAGTTTCAAGCACGATGTCTGAAACCATCACACGACCACCAGGTCGAAGGACCCTGTAGGCCTCTTGGAATACCTTACCCTTGTCAGGAGCCAGATTGATGACGCAGTTGCTAATTATAACATCAACCGAACTGTCATCCAATGGCAGGTCCTCAATATCTCCCAGACGAAACTCGACATTCTCAATGCCTAGTTCTTTGGCTCCATACTTGGCCTTCTCAATCATCGCTGGTGTCATGTCCACACCAATCACTCGGCCAGTATCACCCACTCTGCGAGCAGCATGAAACACGTCTAGTCCAGCTCCGCTGCCAAGGTCTAGAACAACTTCACCTTCCTTGAGACTTGCGACAGCTACAGGATTTCCGCAGCCTGCAAATGACTCAGTCGCAGACTCTGGCATATCTTTCACCGAGTATCCCAATTCCTCTGCGTAGGATGTTCTTGGGTCAGAAATTTCCTCTTCTGGATTACAACAACTAGATGTGCTCTGCTCAGTTTGTTCCGTTGTGGGAGGACAGCAACTTCCTCCACTAGGTTGAGCAACTCTTTCATAGTTTCGTTTCACTGCTTTTTTGATTTCTTCAGATGACATCTCACTGACTTTCTTGGTGTCTGACAAAGCTTTCACCTTTCTATTGGATGACCAATATACTACATATATTGGACGACCGACATATATATTTAAATATATCGGGCACCCAATATTATATGTGTCAGACCCTAGTGAGAATGAGCAATGTTGTCCCCCAGATTGCTGTGATATGCGAGGCATGCTCACATTCCAGATTCTGTGGGAGCTTCGAAATGGTCCATTGAATGGACAACAGATTGCAGAACAGATTTCAAAGCGCCGAGGGACTAAACCCACACCAGGAACCATCTACCCAGCCCTCAATGATTTAGAAGAGCGAGGAACTGTCAAGAGCGAGAAGGAAGGACGGCAGAGGGTCTACAGGCTGACGGAGGCTGGCGAAGCAGGCTACATCGAAGCAGCACGCTATTTCAATCAAGTCTTTGGAGACATAGCAGAGGACGCAAAGATCATTGTCATGAAGACTGGTGATTGCAATGAGTGTTGAAGTTGGCGCAGAACCTGCAGGTTTTAAGGTTACTACATCTAATTCGATCTAGGTATTCTACATGCAGGGAATGGTGCCCCCAGGAGTAGGCCCTTCGCCATCATCGCTTATACTAGAGCTGATGATTATTGGCACTATCATCGCAGCCGCTGTATATCTGATTCACAGACATGACCAGTCTGCCCCTGAAGAGGCACAGGAAGTAGGTCGTGCCCGGATAAAACCATGGATGATAACCACAATCATGCTCATACTTGCATTCTTTGGACCCATGTCACTCAACATCTATCCTGGATTTGGACCCATTCATGGAGGTACCATCTACATTTTCAGCATGACTTATCAGATTCTCGACTTATTCACTTTGAACATTGCCGTGTTTGATCTACCACTAGTCATGCTCACTTCATTGCTTTCATTCATGAGGCTAGTGTTTATCTATCAGCTCTCCAGATACTATAAAGGAAGAACAACACGCGGGCGTACCATTGTTGTAGGCATCATAGGTGAACTTCAATTGACAATCATAACAGGACTCGTGATGCTCAGTCCTACCGGGGCAGTTGTCTATATGATTGCAGTTCCCATACCAATTC
>JASFEL010000049.1:0-6733 GCA_050124855.1 Candidatus Thorarchaeota archaeon
GGAGCCTCCAATGTATTCATTGAGGACAAGAGGGATTAGCTAATGACTCGCGAGAAGTGTGGTGTTGTCCCACTGTTTAGTGTGTTCCAGTCCGAGCATTCAATTCCAGCTGTCGTAATCCTTGTGATCTGAGTCATTCTGGTGTCTAAATTTCCCATTCTTCTGATACCTATATTCATTACCGCTGTTGTGATTGGAATCATTGGTCTTATTGCAATCTTAGCTGGCCTCGTTGATATGAATAGAGAGGCTCTGGAGTACCAGACTGCAGAACACACAGGTCCGATATCAGGCGGAGCCACACTTGATCATAAGCAATTCGCATTTACCGAAGAACTGCCTGTTTGTGAAGGAGATCAATGACTTCACAGACGAGATTCGGAAGATAGGACTGACTCCGATTAGGTCACAATGAGCAATAGTTTTTGAGCCCTGCCGTAGAGATAGAATTAGGATGACGGGAGATTTCGATAGTAAACAAGACCCAGAAGATATCGTGACATATGAAACAACAAGCGAAACTGAGGCAATTAAGGAAGAATATCGAGCATCTGCACGTAAAAATACCAAGCGGGGTATTGTATTAATACTCACTCCCATACTGAATATCATTGTTTCATTTCTTGCACCCGCTGAGCTAGCTGACAATGTAGTAATTGGTATCTTAGTTTGCACTTTTTTCATTGCCATAGTTGGAGTGATACTGGTCTTCTATCATGGGCTGGGTACAAGCATACTTCTCAAGGGATTTGACATACTGGCACGCGTTGGACCACCTGGGCCAATACTAGCGAGGCGCTATGCGATAGTGAAAGTCAATGATGTGTATCTACTCGCCCATGGGTCAAGTGGGCATCTCATGGCTGTGGCTTTCAGAGGAATGCCTCAAATTACATGGGATAGCAAAATCAAGCTTCCAAGAGCTTTCTACAGATGGGAGTCAAGGCTTGATATTGCTGGAGCAAAGATGTTTCGAAGAGTAGGTGTCTTCTCAATTCCTGTGTCTCAAAAGGAGTCCATTTCAGGAGAAGCAGTGCTTTATGGCGCGCCTTACCAACCATCACGATACAACTGGAACATTCCCGAATTTTCACGAGCACAGTTAATGGCGATTATTGAACATGTCACTGAAGACGCGAACCGGCTTTACTAGAAGACATGACCCAATGACACCATTTCCTAGAAATCTATTTTCGATTCAATTTAAGAGCCAGTTTTACAATCAACAAGAACATACTTCACTCTGAAACAGACCCATGAGTGAAGGAGGTCTGCTGACCTTGACCGACATCTCTTCTCAGGCTGAAGACAAGGCGCCCTCTAGAGCTCGAATGACACTACGCATTGTGATTCTTCTTGTTGGGATGGCAACTATTCACATGTTCTGGTTCTGCTTTGTCGGGCTGATAATCGGAATTGCATTCTTCTCCCTATCACGGGACTCGACTTGGAAACGTCACGGACTTGTTCTAGCCATCTGCGTAGCTACCAGTACATATTCTGCTCACGTGCTACTTGGTCTATCCCCACTCAAACTGGCATTCTTCTATGGGACAATCCCATACGTATGCTATCTACTCATCTCTGGAATTTGGATGAGTTTCTTGAGAAAACGAGAGAATCTCTCACAGTGGTCGGTCAAAGTCAGTGCAATCGTGAAAGACCTACCTAGGTGGGCTAGGCTGACCATGATGCTACTACTAGTCTTGGCTCCAGTCACAGTCTGGTCTGCTTTCTACATAGATATTGGAGTCATGTTTGATAACAGACCTCGACTTCTATGGGTTCATGCACCATCCATTATTGATACAGACACTGATTTTGAGGTCACTGTTGAAGCCTGGGATGCCTACGAACGACTGAGTGCCATCTACAAGGGCACAGTGCAGTTCTCAGTCGAGTCCTACAATCTTACCACTTACGCGTCAATCTCTTCAGTATCTGCAGACCTGCCCGATGCCTATGCTTTCTCGGGTCAGGCATTTGGGTCTGACATTGCCTATGAGATTGGGGATGGACGAGACAATGGAAGACACGTTTTCACAGCAAGCATTGTCACCCCTGGCATTCATTATCTCCTCGTTGAGGACTCTGTGACTGAGAATACATACTACAGCAATCCTATCATGGTAAAGGATCTACAGGACTCAGACCCCCTTCTCTACTGGGGTGATATACACACCCACTCTGAACTCTCTGATGGGACTGGCACAGCAGAACATTCATTCTATTACGGACGATACATTGCATGTCTAGACTTCATGGCACTCACTGATCATGGGGAGATCATGATGTGGAATCCCTGGGCAATCGATATTCTGGAGAGTGCGACCAATGCAGCAAACGATCCAGGGCAATTTGTCACCTTTCAAGGGACTGAGTGGACCGATGTGGTGACTGGGCACTATACCTGCATATTCAGTGGCAACCAGTTGATCAAGGACCCGATTCTATCATACCTTTACCTTCCAACGCCTGACACACTCTGGGCGGCCCTCGACGACTTCACAGAAACCACAGGCTGCAGTGCATTGGCTCTTCCTCATCACACGACCCAGCTGTCCTACATCCAAGACTGGACGTATATGAATCCGAAATACGTCAAGATAGCTGAGGTCACTTCTGTACATGGTGAATTTCTCTACGAACAGAGACATTCTCTGAACTACATAGGCGCCATCGATCCTGCTCCAGACTATGTCAATGGTTCATCTATCACAGATGCCTTTAGGATGGGCTATCGGATGACTCTGTACGCCTCGAGCGATGAACATGACGGTCATCCCGGACATTCACTAAGTCACACCCCCGCGTTTGTGGGACATCAACGGCCGTGGAGCATGTGGCATACACGGAACGAACATCCTTATCCCGGAGGTCTTGTCGCAGTATATGCACAGAACTTGACTCGCGAATCAATCTTTTCTGGACTTGATAGTCAGCATATCTTCGCAAACTCAGACCATGGTCGTCCTCTCATCGACTTATCAATAAATGGCACTCAAATTGGCGATGGTTCAACTCTTGTAGTTGACAATGAAGGAGTTTCGCGAGAAATCACCGTGTTCATAGCTCAAGACGGCGCTCCTGCAGGGATAAAACACACCGCAGCTTCAATGTTTCCCAACGGGAGTCCTGATTGGAGTGCTACAGTTGAGATTATCAAGAACGGAGAACTCCTAGCCCAGATTCCCATCAATAGCCCTGTGGTTAATGTTTCTTACATTGATACCGCACCAGTCATAGGAACCTCCTATACTGAGAGCTGTGTGCTTAGAAATGGTCAATACTATATCAACGACTACAGTGACAATCCCATAAATCCTCTAGAACTGAACACCGGTGGTGCAGATTTCTATCTAATCCGCGTTGTAACCAATAGCGGGCGAATCACTTATGCCGGCCCAATATGGGTGGAGGTATCCAGCTAGCAATAGTTGATGAGTCTTACATGGACAATATCAACAACCTTCAGAGATATCTCGATAAAAGGTCTACAGGGCGCTATCGAAAGGCTATTAACTATTGTTAATTAAGAAGATAGTATGATAGTCGCTCCGACAATTGTATCGCTCCGAGAAGGTATCGAGGCTGTTCTAGTAATTGCAATTATGCTCTCATACCTCAGTAAGTCTGGTCGAGATGATCTAAGACGATTTGCTATTGGCGGAGCAGTAGTGGCAATCTTGTCCAGTGTCGGAGTTGCACTTGTCATGGGCTTAATGTGGGGCATTCTTGAAGGTCCCATCTTGGCCACCTTCGAAGGAATCGTTGTTCTCATAGCATCACTCCTCCTGACAACCATGATTCTATGGATGTGGAAAGCAGGACCCAACGTATCTTCAGAAATAGAAGATTCTGTAGAGAGGAACTCTCTGAGCCAGAGTGGTATTGGAATCGCCTTACTGAGCTTCGCTCTTGTGATGCGTGAGGGTGTGGAGTTGGTCCTCTTCAGCTTGGCACTGGTCATTCAGGATGGACTACAGGTATATCTAGGAGTGACACTCGGACTATTGATTGCTGTGGTCCTAGGACTTGGAATCTATCAGGGGTCATTGAGAATCAGTCTGAGATCGTTCTTCAAATACACGTCGGCATTTCTCATCTTAGTAGCAGCGGGAATGGTAGCTTATGGAATCCATGAGCTGCAAGAAGCAGGTCTATTTCTGATTGGTCCTATCGAGGTATGGAATGTCAACCCTCCAGTTCTCCCTGATGGAAGTTATCCATGGCTTCACGATAAGGGGCTGATTGGCGGATTGCTAAAGGCCATGTTTGGATACAACGGGAATCCATCATTTCTAGAGGTGACTGGGTACGTCTTCTATTTGTTAATACTAGCTGGATACTATGCATACCAGCAACGTCTTCCACAAGTAAGTAGTACGGCCATGAATGCCCATGAGGAAGCTCCGACTTCAGTCATTACTTGATGTTGCTACGAAGCTCATCAATCCATACATAGAAATAGATAGATTTTCACAGCCAGAATGAACTAGAGAGTAAGATGATTACTTTGTGTTCTTTGTTTCGCGATAAGAACACTCCAGCCTTTACTGCATTACCCTGTGGGGAAATCTGAATAGAAAGGCAATCAAGTTGCACCTCTGAAATCAAATCACAATGAGGGGAAAAACTAAGATGAAAGCAAATCAGAAAAGAGAGGGTGCTAGACAAATGACGAAACCCCCTAGACAAAGACTCACCCTGAAAACAAGAGTGCGCAAGGACTTAGAGAAGAATAAGTTATGCGCAATTGCATTTGACGAACTTGAGAAAGACGTAGAGGTTCAAGCTCTACTTGAAGATTCGAACCGCATGGCCATAGACAGAATGGGATATTCGGATCATGGACATACTCACTCATTGATTGTCGCTCAGAATGGAGTCCGTCTCTTTAAGGCACTCGTAAAGGGTCTTCAACCTTCAATAGTGCAGGAAGAAACAGGCACACTAGATGATGCAGAGCTAATCGTGTTTATGGGTTGTTACCTTCATGACATCGGAATGGTAGTGGCGCGCGAAAATCATGACATATTCACAGTGTTCTTAGCAACACCTATACTAGACAGGATTCTGGAGAAAGTCTACCCGAAAGATCGCCGCAAACAGGTTCACATACGCGGACATATCCAACATGCAATCTATACCCATGACATTGCAGCTCCACCACTGACCGTGGAAGCCGGCATTGTGGGAATTGCAGATGCATTGGACATGACGAAAGGCCGTGCAAGAATTCCATTTGAGTCTGGCAGTGTGAATATCCACTCTGCATCAGCTATGGCAATCGAGAGGGTCCAGATTCGCAAAGGAGCGGAGAAGACAGTCCGAATCGATGTCACCATGAACAACGCATCAGGTATCTTCCAGATTCAGGAGCTCTTGGAGAAGAAGGTCAGAAGCTCTCCTGCACTCCTAGAACACATAGAACTCTATGCAATCATGTCGCCCAATGAAGAAACAATTCTGGAAAAAGAACTCAAAGTGTTGTAAAACAGTCACCGATTCAAGAATACCGAGTCACTAATTAGCGATTTCGAACATTTTCGATTCCGAGTTCGTTCATAACAGCTAATATATATGTGCGATAGCGGGCATCCGTCCGTGACGCTTCGCCAATTATGGAGCCAAACACTAATGACACTTGACCACATTGACGAGAAAATCATATCGATGCTACAGGATGACGGACGTCGATCATATAGCGAGATTGCTGATGCTGCAGAAAGGACCGAGGTGACTATTCGTCGTAGAGTAAAGCGACTCATCGATGAAGGCTACATCAAAAAGTTCACTGTCATTCTAGATCCAATGAAGATGGGACGAAAAATTCGCGCTATCATTCGAGTCAAGACTGTGATGAAAGAGGCTACGGTCATCTCGAAGAAAGTCCAGCATTTCAGCGAAGTGGACGAGGCTTATTTCTTGGACGGAGCATGTGGAATAATGCTGAAGGTCACTGTAGATGACCTTGCAGATCTCAGAGAGTTTCTCGAGCTGAAACTGGGCAAGGTCCCTGGTGTAGGTGAAATTGAAACCTGTATTGTTCTCGAAGACATCAAACCTCCTTACTAATGGCTGGCGTGGTGAGCCTTGGTGCAACTTGTACTGCGCCTGTCCGAAAACGAATTGAATAGACTGCATAATCATGCTGAACAGAGTCTGCCGCTCGAGGCCGCTGCTCTTCTATTCGGCTGCGTTCATGATACTGACGTAGTTGTCAGGCGTATTGAGCTCGTACAGAACATCGCTGAGTCGAAGACATCCTTCTCAGTAGACCCTGAAACAGAATACAAGCTTCTCGTTGAGGCTGAGGAGCGGGGAGAGGACTTAGTGGGCATTTTTCATTCACATCCAGCTCCTCCTAAACCCTCTGTCAGTGATCTACAAAATATGCGTCTGAATCCGGTGGTATGGGTGATTTCCTCAAAACTGACAGGACGTTGGGAAAGCCGCGCATATATTCTGGATGACAACAACTTGGATGAAGTAAATCTAATTCTGACCTAAAGATTGATTCAGATCTTGAGTCCCTTGAGAGTGCCTGATGTCTTCTTTGGCTCAAAGGACACACGAGTCTTTTCTATTGAACCAATTAGAACTGCGGACGTGATTACCTTTTCCAGCAGTGCTGCGTTGCATTGGAGAATGCCCATGCCACTATCTTCATTGTATTTGCTGAGATAGAGTCTGGAGTCGGCGACTGCTACCTCCCCATATAGAGAGAGCA
>JASFEL010000050.1:0-6674 GCA_050124855.1 Candidatus Thorarchaeota archaeon
GTTGAAGGCACCACGCATCTTGAATGTACCAGTGTGTTGTTGGTTCTCAAGTTTCAGAAAGACATTGGCGCGACACATCTTACTGAGAGTATCCGATACCGCAATAGGGGTCCACTTCGAAACCCCCGTGAGGGTCTTCTGTGCCTGCTGTATGGCGTCAAGATTGATAGTTTTCACAGTACGCACGCTCAGAATCTTAGGTGTTCAACAGCTTTGTGACATATCCCAGACCTTTCTCTTTAGCCTCCTTATACACCACATACGCGGCCGCAATATCTTGTGCCGCAAGTCCAGTTGAATCAAACAATGTGATTTCCTTTTCCGACTCCCGCTCTGACTTCTCCCCTATGAGGATCTGCCCTATCTCCGCGTGTACATCATTCTCAGTGATGAGATTCTGCTTCAACGCATGCTGAATCTCTCCAATCCTGCGACACTGTGAAAGACTGTCCACTACGACCTTATCTGCCATCGCTACTATCTGGGGATCTAGTTCCTGTTTGCCGGGACCATCAGCTCCAATCGCATTGATATGAACGCCTTCGGCAATCCACTCTTTCTTGACTAGTGCTTCTCTGGAAGGTGTCACAGTCACCACAATGTCTGCAACGCGAACCACATCCTCCACCTCTGTGAATGTATTGACCTCGATACCCAGTCCTTCTGACATCTCCTTCGCGTAACGTTCAGCTGCTTCTCCTACAATGTCCCATGCCTGGACCTCCTCAATCTTGAAGAGCTCCTTCAAGGCCAGAATCTGCATTCTCCCTTGGGTTCCGGCACCCACAATTCCGATTTTCTTCGAGTTCTTTCTTGCTAGAACGCTAGCGGCGACAGCACCTGCGGCACCAGTTCTATAAGCTGTGATGTGAGTCCCATCCATTATCGCGATGGGCATACTCGTCTTCAGATCCATCAGAACGATGACTGCAACACCCGGCGGCAGACCCAGTTTGTGGTTATCATAGTACCCACTCGCAATCTTTGTCCCGATGATTCCAAAGTCCTCCACATACCCGGACTTGATGTCGACTTCTCCGTTATACTGCTTCACATCCAGATGCGCAACTGGTGCTAACTGCACTCTTCCCTTGGCAAATGCGATGTATGCCTCACGAACAGCCTCTATGGTCTTATCCATGGGCAAGCAGGACTCGACTTCATCTTGTGACAGAATCAATACTTCTGACATAGGTATCAACATACTTCTGAAAGCGTATCTAAAGACTCTTCAGGATGAAGCCCCACCAGTGTGAAAACCAATGTAGAGGAACAAGGGCGGAGAATAACACATGACAGATGAGCCACAAGTCCCTCGGTTTGAATGGATTGAGGTGACAAAAGGGATAGGAATCACATTCGTCATACTTGTCCATTCTATGATACCTTGGCTCAATCCTGTGACGATTCACCTGAGCAGCTTTACAATAGCCATCTTTTTCGTCTTAGCTGGACTCACTTACAACAATGATCGACATCGAGGAGACCTTCGCAGCTTTGCTGTATCTCGAGGAAAGCAATTCTTGATTCCATACTTTTTCCTGTACATGATAATGATGGTGCTATTTCTTCCACTCTCTTCTAGCATTGATTCTGCTTTTACCCCGGTTGAAGTCTTTCTATGGTTCCTATATGGGAACGGCCCTCCGTTATCAGCTTCTCATCTGTGGTTTCTGCCAGTGCTCTATTTCGGGTTAATGCTGTTTGTAATCACTGATAGAGCATTGGAACGATTTCCCTACTATTCCAGATGGATTATTGTAGTGATCTTTCCCGGCGCTGGTCTGATAATCCAGTCCTTATTTGCGCCAAATCTCGTGCCTTGGCGGCTGAGTGGTGTATGTGTAGCAGCAACATTCGTGTTCTTTGGGAATGCACTGCGTCAGTACAAGGGTTTGGATGACTGGCTATCCTCGTCAAGAGTCCGTGATCTAGCAGTCTTTCTATTACTGTCCGTTCTGCTGGTGCTAATATCTGATTACAATGGGTTCACCGATATAGCAGTGGATAACCTGGGGGTGAGCCTTCTGATTTACCTAATTCCAGGAACTATTGGAACCCTTCTGGTCTTCTCAGCCTCGAGTGCGTTAGTATACTCCAGTCACTTCAAGAAGCTATTCATGGCACTTGGAAGGAATTCGCAGGAGCTCTATGAGATCCATCCAGTTGCCTTCTATCTTGTCCCAATTGTAGCTTTACCATTTGGGCTACCACTCGTAGGTCTTGAACACAGCACTCTCTTCTGGCCATTGAGGTTCGTGTTAGGAGTCAGTATTAGCTTCATCATAGTAAAATTCTTGATTACACGGAACCGAGTTCTAAGTGTATTGTTCAGAGGATCTCCACGAATCAGTTCGGTCAACCCACCTATGGAAACTTCCCCATCAGATGTTTGATTCTGAACATCCTAAACGTTGACTCGGATTCAATTGCTGATTTTCTTCTCCTGTTCTCTTCAAGAGCCATATAGGCGCCATTCACCCAATATCCCTCTCGTTTCTCAGGCACCCACTCTCTTGGGAATCGATACGTTCCATATTCTGTTATGCAAGTTTCCAGTCTTTCTACCATTCGCTTGAACCAGTCACTCTCCCTCGCGGTCTTAAATGGTGCCATAATCGGCAGAATGAGAAGTATACTTGGCATGGACGCATTTGATGGCTCGGAGAAGAAGCCCGGCAAATGGACGCTCCATCCGCTCTTGTATCCTCGGTCCTTGTACTTCATGAGTCCATACCCAGGTTGGAGTTCTTGATATTCTGGTCTGAGCACCATTGAAACAACTGTTTCTGCTTTCTGACAAAGATGGGAGTCTGTGAGAATCTGGTCTGAGCTAGCAAAACCGCGTATGTCATGGATCCAAGGTAAGACGAATTGCTGATCGGGATATAGTCTTGGATTGACTAGGCCATCATTTCCTCTTTTGCCCACGTACACCTGCCCAAAGTCTGGATTCTTGGCAAAAGAGTAAGTCGATTCAAGTCGTTCTTCAAGCACGTTATAGACTGGCTCAGTGCTTGAATAACCTGTGAACGACAAGAAAGAGGCAACAATAGTTCGCAGAAAAACACGGAATGGGTGCTCTATTTCATCCTCAGCTGTATCTGTCAACCAAGCTCTAAATGGCAGGGTCTTGCTATCAAAAGGCTGCAGACCTGCACGCATTCCCAGCTCTCCTAATTTTCCCATGGTATTTTCAAATGCAACTGGCTTGGAGGAGTGCAGATCCTTCATCTGAAAGCCTTGTGTCAGTCTGTCTAGCCACTCAACGACCAGAGGGCTGGCAAGTAGATCGGTTAGCACCGAGCTTACTCTTCCCACGTCCTGCTCCTGCAGCAAATCCACAACAATCTGGAAGCGTATGACTGGACCAGAATTAGCCAAGAGCCAGTCCAAAGCCTCTGATGAAACCATGCCTAACAGAATGACACTGACTCGCTTATCTCTTCCCACAGCTTTCGACAGGGTTAAGAACAGGGCGAACACGATGTAGTCGGGAGCGGACGATGACTGATAATCTCGGCAAATTGAAGCAAGACATCATGAGTGATATCTACCAGAACAGAATGCTTCTGACAGCCTCGCGTGACAAGAAAGAAGGGTGGACCTTGGTCTCCGGACTCTGGAGTCCGTTCTACATCCAGTTGCGTCTTTTGAGTTCGTTTCCTGAAACGTTGAAGAAGGTTGGTCGAGCAATGACCATGCTATTGAACGAGAAAGCTCCCAATGTCAACAAGGTAGTTGGTGTAGCCTTTGCAGGTATACCAATAGCTACAGCTATCTCACTCGACTCCGGTCTACCTGCCTGTCACACTCGTAAGATGTTGGGAGTCCGGACAGAAGAGGACCTACATCGAGCAATCCGGGAGTACGGCCAACACTCCCTTGTCGAGGGAGTTGTGGAAGATGGCGACGTTCTGTGTATAGTCGACGACCTTGTCACAGGAATGGAAAGCAAACTCATTGCTCGGGCACAGATACAAGCCGAGATTGTGAGAAGAGAGGTTCAAAATGTCATATGTGATGATGTGGCTGTTGTGCTAGACCGCAAGCAAGGCGCAAAGATGAAGGCCGTGAAGGCTGGGATTCGGCTGCACTCCCTGATTGATTTCGTTGATGAGGGATTGCCTCTTTTGCAGGACTCTATGGATTCCGAAGAGTACAAGCTGATTGCTAGCTATTTGGCCGACCCATCTGGATATCAACCATAGAAACTAATTTCTTCTACAAAGTTACTATTAACTTCGAAAATGAGCGTGAGTAAGGACCCTGTCAGGCATATGCTGAACCTCGCTCTCGCCACAGCACTGAACGATCTGGACCATTACCAGCGCGCATTGGAAAATGCTACTATGCCAGAAGTCAGAGCATTGCTGATGGTATTGGAGGAGTCTGAGGAGAATCTGATTGAGAGGATAGAGCATATGATGGTCGCTGGACCATTGGAAGGGGTGGAGAACAGTAAGGAACGAAGGGCCAACTGGGAGTCTCCGAACGAAGATCTTTTCGAGTTTGCTTCTCCTTTTGCAGCCAGTGTTCAGTTCCAAAGATGGTCCATATGTAATGATACTCTCCAACGGAGTCTGAAAGCATACGGGTTCTATCTCTCAATCGCCACAAGAGCAAAGTCGGAAGTCGTAAGTGCGGTCTTTGAATACCTGGCATTTCTGAAATCGCAGCATATCAAACGACTTAGGAACGTATGCGATTCGTTTGACACTTCTGATTTAACCCCATTCTCACCAGTTCTAAAGAATACTGAGCAATAGAAGATTCTATTTCTACTTAGTCCGCGAATGTGAGCAGTGTGATTATTAGAACACGTGTTCCAATGAATTATAATTAAACATAGCGCGAAACAAACAAAAGAATAGATATATTTATAAGATTTTAAATTAATACGAACAGGTACTGGCCGGGAGGCCTGTCGTGACAGTACCCCCTGCAGTGGCTCCACTGGAAGCCAAGGGGACAGGGGGTTCATGCATTGGAAACAACGAGATGAGAAGAATGAGTAACGAGAATCCTGTCATTGTCCCCCCTGTTGTCCTTGAGACCTTTGAGGACTTTGAAACGTTTGCTAGCAATGCCGCACTTGTGATGTACTCTCCTGAGTACTTCCACAGCCCATTCTTGGATGATCAGAAACGTCTTCGAAGAATGACGCTCACGGCTCTTGGAGTCAAGATGAATGGGGTGGCTCTCACATTCAAGTATGTGTTAACTCACGATCAGCTCTGCGATGCATCAGGCACTTGGGAGGAGCAAACAGCACAGGCCAATCAGGCTATGGATGATATAATGTCCAAGCTTGGGTCCCTAGGGAACTTGGTGCGCGGGTCGCTAGATATGGAGCCCACCTTTGGAGAGGCGCTGGTTCTCAGACCCTAGGTTTCTTCCATTTCCACCGCATGAGCTGCTTCAACGACATGGTTATCAGAGTGGGCGCAATTATATGATTGACACACCTTGACGAAGATAGAGCCAGCTGAAGATATTGTTCCTCGCATCCTTGAGCAGTATTCAGAGCGGCCCAGAGGCTGGAGAGTCATGACCACGCCAAGAGGAGAGATGCTAGTGGTCGGACCCGATTCTGCATTTCAGCTAAAGCTCATCTCATTGAATCCCTTCGAATTTGTCGGTTCAGGAATGGAAGTCAAGGACACAAACAGCGTCGTTAAGTCTGTTCGGTCAACCCCCGAGTTTGGTTTTAGACCACTGACAGAGACCGATATACAGGGGCTTGTTGCAGCATTGGGTGACCCACTTGGGGTTCAATCACAGCTCCGTGACATAATACAGAGGGCACCTATCGCCTCGTCTGAGCTGGGTGGAAGCTCTATTGACCATGTTCTTAGTGGGCCAGTTCTTACCAGGCCTGACCTAAGCTCACTAGGTGGCGATATGAAGAAGGTTCAGGACCGACTTGACAAGTCTGCACTGAGTATATTCAGAAAGCGCTATCCAATGCGTTCGGGAATGTACCTCTAGCGATAGCGAAGAATGAATCTCTCCCATTGCTATGGACTGCAATCATCCTACTGAATCTTTATTCTTTGGCCACAGATTCTACAGGTGACTTCAGTTTGACCACTCTCGACATCATAATCATCCCACTTATCACAGTTGAAGCAATATAGCCTATCTCGCATCTCATCAGTTCTGATTATATTCTCAATCTTGCTTCTCACAGTTTTTTCTCCAGCTGATCCAGAACCAAAATCCCATTGAAAGATGCCCTCTCCGCTTCCGCTGGCAACTATAGTACACAATCCCTTCTCAATGAGTTTATCATACTCGACCAGTGTTGTGATTGTCTGATTACTACTAGTTCTAAAGACATACTCTTCATGGACAAACACAGCAAAGATCTTGTCACCTTCTCTCCATTCCTTTTTCACGACCCGTGAGTAATTTCTTGAGAGGAAATCCAAAATCTTCCTAATTCTGACCCTTTTTAGCGCTACTGTTTGCATAACGTTCCCCAAAATCTAACTTGCTACTCTCTCATGTTGAAGTGCTGATTCCGTGCTTATAATGCCTTTGAGCAAACAACGTTGCAGTATGATGGAAAATCAGAAAATGGTGGGCCGGACGTGATTTGAACACGTGACCACCGCACGTTTGAGCGTGCGTGGAAGTCAAGCACTTCTGTCAATCCAAGTGCAAAATCT
>JASFEL010000051.1:0-6669 GCA_050124855.1 Candidatus Thorarchaeota archaeon
GTGCTCAGCAGCATGAGCCAGGGCAAGTGCCAATCTGGCGTTAGGGAATCAAGTTCCTTTACACCCTATCCCTTCGTTAAGGCCCGTACCTCTGTTGCATTCCCGAAGGACTGCGACCAAGCTGTTTATACCTTAGAAAGTTAATGAGTCGATAGTCCGTCTTGTTGCTAATAGTATGTTGTATGCAAGTGTAAGTAATTTTGTTATGTCAGTCTGCAAAAGAAAAGTGGGCTCAGTAATTGGGAATCCCCCAATATTCTATCACCGCCGCCTCTACTTCTCTTTGCCTTGAAGGGCTTGTTATCGTGAATGCAATAAGTGCATGGTTCAATCTGAAAGTACTTTAACCATGGAACTGCGGTCCTCGTTACCAAGGACTGTTGCCAATATTGTCAGAAGGACGTATAGAACTGGATGAAAAGAATGCTCCAAGTCCAAAAAATGAAGGCAGTGTATTTAATGTACTTAATCTCTCTTTGGTGACATTTTTAGTACTCCTTGGTTTGAGCATGGTTGCCCCTATTCTTCCGACCTATGCAGAGGGCTTTCAGGTTTCATACACTCTCGTTGGGTTTGTGGTTTCGTCCTTTGCATTAACACGAATGCTTCTCGATGTGCCTGCAGGCCTTCTTTCGAGAAAATTTGACAAGAAGAAAATAATGATGTCCGGTTTGGTTCTTATCTCAACTTCGTCCGTACTAGCAGGTTTTGCCCCTAATTATGCTATCCTTGTGATTGCTCGAATGATAGAGGGTGCAGGTTCAGCCCTTTATGTGACCACAGCAACAGTGTTCCTTGCTCAAATTTCTGGGGAGGATAAAAGGGGTCAGTGGATGAGCCTGTACATGGGGATGTTGCTCCTAGGTGCCATTTTTGGACCTACATTTGGAGGCATCATTGCTGACTCATATGACATCCGCGCACCATTTTACGCCTACGCAATAATAACAGGCCTGGCCGTGATTCCAACATTCGTATTGCCTAAGGTGCCTAATTCTGGAGATGCGTCTTCTCTTTCGCGAGAGGAAATTCTACGTGACATGCGACAAGTTCTCTCCAATCCCTCCTTCCTCCTAGTGACCTTTGCAGTCTTCACGACGTTCCTTCTGCGGACAGGTGTAAGAACCACACTTGTACCACTATTTGCTGCGAATAATCTAGGGCTGGATTCAAGCGCAATTGGTCTTGTTCTTACTATTGGGGCGTTAACAACTGCGTTTACAATCACACCTATGGGAAGTATTTCTGATAGAATTGGAAGAAAGCTTCCTTTGGCATTATGCCTTCTTTTAACTGCAGGAGTTACTCTGCTAATTCCATTTTCAACGGATCTGTTCACATTGTCAGTTGCTTTGGCAGTATATGGAGCAGTCATTGGTTTCTCTGGACCCAGCGCAGCCTATGTGACTGATGTATCACCGCAGGATAAACTAGAGATATCCATGGGACTCTATCGAATGATCAGTGACTTTGGATTCGTTGTGGGACCTCTTCTACTTGGTTTCTTAGCGGACATAACAGCCATCCCTATAGTTGGAGCATCCCACTCCGGTCTAATTGGGACAGTTCCTTTTGCTATGGCTTCAATTATCCTCATAGTAGCATTCCTTGTACTTCTAAAAGCTGATGATCCAGTTAAGGACAATAATCAATCGAAGCAAACCATGAGAATAGATACCTAATTCTCAGAAACAACCGTTGATACTTGCAAAATGAAAGGGTACTCAGCAATGTGAGAAGGACATTTCTCCAATACTCTACCTCACCGACGCCGGTTCCTAATTCTAGGAGCTGTTAGATAGGAATTCACGTTTCAGTAGTCCATAGTATAAGGTACCGGAATACGTTCCATCATGGTTCTTCTTATTCTCTCGAATATGACCTTCCTTAACAAACCCACATCTTTCTGCTACACCTATACTTCTGACATTAGTATCATCAGTTTCGATTCGAAGTCTTTGCGCATTGAGTTCTTCAAAAAGCATCTTTACTACTGCATTTACAGCTTCTGTCACGTATCCCTTTCCCTCATGTTCCACATCAGCAAAGTAGCCAATTGCAAACTCGGGTAAGTCCCAGCTAATGGGACCAACATAGAGCTGAGCCACAAATTCCTCTGTGTCTTTGAGGAACACAGGCAGGAAGAAATGTGTACACTCCTTCCAGTCGCTTGCAAGGTCAGATATCATCTTTTTTGCATCCTCTTCGGTCTTGATCGCCATCGCTGGATTTTGTGATTCATACTTCTTGAGATGATCATAGTTTCTCTGACTCATCTCGAAATACCAACTCTCGTCACCTTCACGATATGAACGTAGAATAAGACGGCTTGTTTCTATGACCGAAGGCGGCGTGGATCTCAATTCAATGACACCTTGCCTTGATGATTCCAAGTGGACATTCGTATTTCAAGTTTGATGACAACAATATGGACTAGTCTGATAAGCAATTGCAAAATGAAAAGGGTGCTCAGCAGCATGAGCCAAGGCAAGTGTCAATCTAGTGCTGGGAAATCTAGTTCCTACGCACCTCCACCCCCACTGCCTACACATCTCTCTGCGCTGATGTATCTGTACAGACTAGAAACTCACTCCGCAAGGTGCTTCCCTACAGACCATGCATCACCAATGGCTTCGCCGAGCGCCCAGTACTTGTCACCAGGCTTAGTGAAGACAAAGGGTTCAATCTTCTTTGGGTCAAGGTCATCATCGGTCATGCAGCGTTCTTCGGCATACGCATGCTGGACTTCTCCAAGAACGAGTATGCTTGCGGGTAGCTCGATGAGATCATAGACTGAACACTCCACACAGAAAGGACACTCTCGAATCATGGGAACATTCTCAAGTTTGCCATAGAATATGTTGAAGAGTAATGACTTGTCGACGTTTCTTCCAGAGTAAAGTCCACAGTAGTCGGTCTTCTCGACCAAGTCTGCACTGGGGAGGTTTACGCTGAAGCTGCCATGCTGTTTGATGCCCTCAAGGGTGTACTTCTTCTTGCTTATGGCAACGCCCCAGATGTTTGGACTACGGTTAAGGCGATTGAACCAAGCAACAGTAATGAAGTTGGGACGGCCGTCTACCATCGAACCCACAAGGGCAATGGGCTTCGGAAATGGAGCAATCTCGGGACTAATCTCTATCTTAGACATGATTTGCAGCTCGCTGAAACGGATCGAGTACCAAAGAATGATGGATGAACGACCTTTTAGGCTATCCTGTAAGCAAACACTCTGAGGGTGGCCAGTCATACCTTGGTTTCGGACCTGCCCCGAACTCATTAATCCCAGGCTCAGCAACAATTTGAAAATGAAAGGGTGCTCAGCAATGTGAGAAGGGCATTTCCCCAATACTCTATCTCACCGCCGCCTACACTTCTTTCTACCTTAGAAGGTAAAGAAAGGCTAGCCTAGCCAATCATATCCTTTACTTCGATGGATGATCTCTGTGACTCTGACTTCATTGTCAATTACGAAATAGATCGCCCTATAGTCACCGATTCTCATGCGAAACAATGGAGGGTCTGAGGGATATCTAAGCTTCTTAATGTCGGCGCCAGGTCGACTCCGAAATGGGTCTTGCTCTAAGCTCAAAAGAGCCTCCTTGACTCGGCTCTTCTGTTTTGGTCTTAGGAGCTCCAATTGGGAAATTGCAGTTTCTGACAGTAGAATCCTATACTCTGTCAAGAGGGACGAACTCCTCTTCAGCTAGGATACGCTTCTGCCTGTTTCCAAACTCCGCTTCTTCTGCGATAGTGAGAAGACGCCTAACTAGTTCATCATAAGTTTCCCCTTTCCTACCAAAACGTTTCAAGAGATCTCTGGTTTCCTTGGAAAGGGGGATAGTGGTTGTTTCGCCCATGTCTATCATATCTTATAATGTTGATAGTTGCTTATAACCTCCTCGATAATGAATGAGCAGATCGAATTGGACTAATGTTTGACTTCGCTTGCAAAATGAAAGGGTGCTCAGCAATGAGCAACGGGTAATCTCCCAAATACTCTATCCACCGCCGCCTCTAGTTCTCTCTACACTGAAAGCTAAAAGTCCAGGAAGAGTGTTAGATAAAAGAGGCTTCAGAAGATGCAAAAGAAGTGTGCGGAACCGTTCCCTCATTCCTCTTCTGCCATCTCTCTTCGATTCTCTTCTCTCATGCGCGTCTTGATCAGAGCATATTTGGGCACACGCTCCATATAGATGCGGTATGAGTTGCCATACTGCTCTAGACATGCTTTCTCCTCCATCAGAATTCTGGAGCTGCCAAAGCATGATGCAACTATCTGCAGGAATACTGCAAACAACGAACCAAGAGCAATTCCAATCCCGCTGCCTGCAATGAAAAGCATCACTATTTGGGGATGGCGTGATACTCTATAGAGCCCTCTGGTAACTGGCTGATCGAGCGGAGTGTTCTTGAAGTTGAATAGTGCGATGATAAATCCCGTCAAGCCAAAGGAAAACAGAACAAGTCCAAGAGTGAACACATAGGAACCAATCTTGAGTGGAGAAAAGACTACTATAATCAAATAGACAACGAGTAATACTCGTTCTACCGCGTAAAACGCTCTATGTCTTCTGCTCCAACTGGACCTGCTATACTTATAGAGTCTATGCACTGCTTCTCTGGGAAAGATGAGAAGTAATAAACCATACGCCAAGTATAGCACGACAAGGAGAATCCAGCCATTGAGCCATCCAATTTCAAGTGTTGGGAACAACTCAATTTGGGTTAACATGATTTCAATACCACGGTCAAGTTCTTGGCACTATTCCATCAAATAGCTTCACTTCCCTTTGCTAATTACTCTTTGCAATGAAAAGTGGCATTAGCTGATAATTAGTGCAGTCGAATACAATGACACTGATGCCAGCTTGGCCATTTTGGCCAAGGGGTCCAAGCCAAAGAGAGTGATCCTGTCACTGACGAGAGTCATGGAACAGCGCAGTGCTCTAGTGGAAATGGGAACTGCCTTGCATAGCATGTCCAAAGAATGGGACAAGAATGAAAGGGTGCTCAACAATGCACGGTTAGGGAAAGGTCCTGTTCAACCGACCCTGTCAGCCTCTGCTTCCTACCCATCCGAGGTTAATAGCACTAAAAGATGAATAATGAATTCAAAGCTAAGAAGATTAGGAGGAGTAATAGATATCCGATGCCAGCTGCTCGAGACGAGCGATTCTGTTTAAGATTCACCGCTAATAGAACTAGTGCAAAGATGAAGGGTATAGAACTTAGTAGCATTATGGTTTCAAATGCAAACTGGAACAGAAGTAGACAACAAAGTCCGAAGATGATTGTTATATTCCAAACGATTTTACCAACCTGCGCACTCACACCAAGTTCAATGCGACCCTTATTTATGGACTTGACAATCAACCAGAACTCCTCAACATTGGTCACAGCCGCCATTATAATTAATCCAAAGAAGGTTTCATTCAGTCCTGTTAGAATCACAAGCTCCTCAGCACTGAACACCAGAACCTCAGCGCCTATGAAGATAACAATGAGAGCCAACAGCAATTTGATTACGGTCTGTACTCGATTTTTACTCTTTGTGTCACCGTCATTGTGTTTTTCCTCACTAGTATCTTGCTCAACCTGTTTTATGCGCAAGTTGGAAGATCTGAACTCTCTTTGAATTCGTAATGTGTAGGCTAGATGAACAATAAAGAGAATGATGCTCAAAACTCCGAATAGAATCAGGAGGCTAGTGAGAGCCATTGATATCAATACAATTGCACCAGCACCCACCAGCTCTGCATAGTAAAACCTCGGAAGCTGATCGATTTCAGCCTTGAGATAAAGTGCAGGCAAGCCAAAAGCAATCCCAATAGCTATCACTGTGTTCCCAATGAGATTACCCAGAGCAAGATATGGAAGACCCTCAATCGCTGCTGCCAAGGACACAATACTCTCTTCCAAATCAATTCCAAGGACGAGGAGTCCTAGAACGATAGGAGAGATAGAGAATGACTCGCTGATATCCTCAAGTGTGTCAATTATAAGGTCCGCTAGAAAGTAGATTATGATGTACCCTCCAATGAAGAGTAAAGACCAAAGCAGAATATCGGGGAACATCTCAGTCGAGAAGGAGAAGTCCAACTCAAAAAACTAACGGAATTAATGATAACCTTATTCAACCAGTTTCTTCTGAAATATGCAAAATGAAAAGGGTGCTCACCAATGTACTGTTTGGGAAAGGTCCCGTTAGCCAACCCCGCCGTCATTAGCCTGCACCTCTCTCACAATCCCGAAGGATTGTGAAACAAGCTGTACTCCACCATTAGAATGATCCATCTGCAGCTTCCGCTACAATCGAATGTTGAATGAATGGACTTCTTGGTGGACGACGACCAAAATAACCTTCAAAGTCTAGAATGAATATCGCTTCTGTAATTTACTTCGTTGATTGCAGGCTCGGGAATTAGGAGATTACCTATCACTTAATGTACCAAGGTTTTACGTTGTTAATTTTCATCTGTAGTCTTTCATTTGTTTGACTCTGATATTTGGATGGTGATAACGGGGAATCCCACGAGTTCTAAAATGATCAATTGCTTCACGAGGACACCAATGGATACATGCTAAACAAACTTCGCAATTGTGATTATAGGTCACCTTGTCATCAACAATTTCGATATTATGCATTGGACATACAGATACACAGGT